>JBBRIO010000588.1:0-3410 GCA_038220855.1 Bryobacterales bacterium
GCTTCTCGGTCTCCATCACAATCTTCGGCGACGGCGATACGCCCCCGTTGTTCAGGTTGATCAAATTCCGGTCCACGGTGAAAGCGTGCCGGATGTTCAGCCAGAAATCTTCGTCCACCGCGACAGAGTCGGCGGGTCGGCCAAACGTGGTCTGCGACGCCGTCTGGGCGCGCAGTAAAGCATCGTTCTGAAAAGCAGCGGCTACAAGGGCGCCAGCCTGAGTCACATTCTTGAACAGGTCACGGCGTTGCATTCATCTAAGATAGAACATGCGCCTATTCTTTGCTTTCCTCGTCTGCGCCTCCGCTCTCTTACCCCAAGATCCGAAGCCCTCCACCCCCGCCACCGTCCGCGAAAAGTACACCAAGTACGAATTCGAAATCCCCATGCGCGACGGCATCAAACTCTTCACCGCCGTCTACGTCCCCAAGGACGCCGCCAAGGGCCCCTACCCCATCCTCCTCCAGCGCACCCCCTATTCCGTCGGACCCTACGGTGTCGATCGATACCGCTCCGCCGTCGGCCCCTCCGAGCACTTTCAAAAGGAAGGCTACATCGTCGCCTACCAGGACGTGCGCGGCCGCTACCTCTCCGAAGGCACCTGGGCTGAAGTCCGCCCCCACAATCCCTCCAAAGGCCCCCGCGATACCGACGAATCCACCGACACGTTCGACTCGATCGACTGGCTCACCAAAAACGTCAAAAACAACAACGGCAAGGTCGGCATGTGGGGCATCTCCTACCCCGGCTTCTACGTCTCCGCCGGCATGATCGACGCCCATCCAGCCCTCCGAGCCGCCTCCCCCCAAGCCCCCGTCACCGACTACTACCTCGGCGACGACTCCTATCACAACGGTGCCTTCATGCTCGCCGCCAACTTCGGCTTCTACCAAAGCTTCGTCGAACGCAAAGGCGACCCCGCCCCGCCCGCCGCCGCCCTCCCCGTCCAGTTCAAAACCCCCGACGGCTACGATTTCTACCTCCGTATGGGCGGCCTCGGCAACGCCAACGAGAAGTACTTCAAAAACTCCAACCCCTACTGGCTCGAAAACACCCTCAACACCACCTACAACGACTATTGGAAAACGCGCGGCATCTGGCGCCATCTCAAAGGCATCAAGCCCGCCGTCCTCACCGTCGGCGGCTGGTTCGACGCCGAAGACGCCCAAGGCCCCCTCCGCACCCACGCCTTCATGGAGAAAAACGCCGCCCCCGCCAACAACACCCTCGTCATGGGACCCTGGACCCACGGCAGTTGGTCCCGCGGCGACGGCGACTCGGTCGGCAACCTCCACTTCGGCTCCAAAACCGCCGCCTTTTACCGCGAATCCATCGAATTCGCCTTCTTCCAATACCATCTCAAAACCAAGGGCGACGGCAAGTTCCCCCGCGCCTGGGTCTTCTCCACCGGCCGTAACGAATGGCAACAATTCGCCCAATGGCCCCCCGCCGAAGCGCAACCCAAGTCCCTCTACCTCGCCGCCAACCACCAGCTCGCCTGGCAGCCAGACTCCACCGCCGGCTTCGACGAGTTCATCAGCGACCCCAACAAACCCGTCCCCTACCTCGGCTACACCAACCTCGGCATGGCCCCCGATTACATGACCGAAGACCAGCGCTTCGCCTCCCAACGCCCCGACGTCCTCACCTTCGAAACCGAACCGCTAAAAGAAGACCTCACCATCGCCGGTCCCATTGATGTCGCACTTCTCGCCTCCACCTCCGCCACCGACTCCGACTTCGTCGTCAAACTGATCGACGTCTACCCCGGCGACTTCCCGTCCTTCATCGACAAAAACCCTACGAAAATGGGCGGCTACCAACAACTCGTCCGCGGAGAACCCTTCCGCGGCAAGTTTCGCAAAAGCTTCGAAACTCCCGTCCCCTTCGTCCCTAACCAACCCGACCGCATCGAGTTCGCCATGCCCGACGTCTTCCACACCTTTCGCAAAGGGCACCGCCTTCTCGTCCAGGTCCAAAGCTCCTGGTTCCCCCTCACGGACCGCAACCCCCAGAAGTTCATGGACATCCCCAAAGCTCTCTCCGCCGACTTCACCAAGGCGACCCAACGCGTTTACCGCGGTAACTCTAGCGGTTCCAAGCTCATTCTAAGAGTAATCCCCTCTGTAATGTAAGGTTACTCATTGCCTTCCGTCCCAATCCGGTTTAGCATGAGGGTTTACCATGTGGAAACGCCGCGACCGCGAAGAAGAACAACCAGCCCGATCAACTCCTGATCCCGTCAAGGAAAACACGCCCCTGTCTACCACCCCCGCCGTCCGCTCCTATGAACCGGACTCCCCCCGCGGCGTTGCCACCATCGGCAAGGCCGTTTACATCAAAGGCCAGATCATCGCCCGCGAAGATCTCGTCGTCGACGGCTCTGTCGATGGCACTATCGAAGCCCAGGAACACCGCGTCACCATTGGCCCGAACGGCAAGGTGGCCGCCACCATCAAGGCCCGCCACATAATCATCCAGGGCCAGATCACCGGCAACGTCGAAGGCACCGAGAAGGTCGAAATCCGTAACGGAGCCAAACTCCTCGGCGACGTCAAAACCGTCAAGTTCGTCTGCGAGGAAGAAGGAACCATTAATGGCTCCGTCAGCAGCCTCCGCCCCGAATCCAAGCCCGCCCCGGCCGTTGAGCCGAAGGCCTCTCCCGTCACGCCTCCGGCCCAACAAACCCTAACTCCGAACGATCCAAAGAAATGAGTGCTGTGCTGGACAAGCTGAGGAACCTCTTCCAACCCGACGACGACCCGCCCCATCTACCGTCTTACCGGCCGCCCCCTCTCCAGCCCACGGCACCCATCGAATTGACTCGCCCCTCCAACGGTCTCGACCAGTTTTTCCTCGCCCTCGATGGCCAGGATAGGCTGAAAATCCTCGATCTCTGCGGCGCGCCGGCCACCACGGAATTTCTTTTCCAGTTGGATCACGTCCCGCGCCCGGATCCCTTCTATCGCGCTCTCGAACTAGCCTTCGGGAACGGCCCCGGCTACCTCGACCGCCAACTCGAACCCGACCGCGTCGAGATTTTTGTCGAACACACCCTCGGGCACAAGGAAGGCGAATTCGACGCGGTGCTGCTTTGGGACTCGCTCCAATATCTCCGTCCGGAACTTCTCGAACCCGTCCTCGAGCAGATCTTCGCCATCACCCGGCCCGGTGCCCCTCTCCTGGCCGTCTTCCACGCCGACGAGAGAATTGAAGAGGTACCCGTCTTCTCCTACCAAGTGCAAGGCCGCAACACCCTTTTTCTTTCCGAAAAGGATCGTCGCCGCCCCGCCCAGCACTTCAACAACCGGATGATCGAAAAGATCTTCAAAAACTTCGCCTCCACCAAGTTTTTCCTCGCCCGCGACCACCTCCGCGAAGTCCTTATCCGCCGCTAGCCGAGATATGCT
>JBBRIO010000589.1:0-3400 GCA_038220855.1 Bryobacterales bacterium
CGACAATCTCAATAAGCTGCTCATTCTAAATTAGGTTAAGCACGTTTGCGGCGAGCTTCGTTTCCGGTTCGTTTTTAGCCTGGTGGGCCAGACCGAGCATTTTTCCGACAACCTCGGGGGCGGGAACGAATGGAGGCGGGAGCTTTTGCAGATCACCGATTGCTTCATCAAGGGGTCTACGCCGCGGTGGGTGCCTTTTGCGGACCGAACTGGGCGAGGAGTTCTTCAGATTCGCGTTCCGGAGCGACAATCTCTATAAGCTGCTCATTCTAAATTAGGTTAAGTACGTCTGCGGTGAGCTTCGTTTCCGGTTCGTTTTTAGTCTGGTGGGCCAGACCGAGCATTTCTGCGACAACTTTGGGGTCGGGAACGAAAGGAGACGGGAGCTTTCGCAGAACACCGATCGCTGCATCAAGGGTCTCCGCCGCGATGGGTGCCTTTTGCGGATCGAACTGGGCGAGGAGTTCTTCCGATTCGCGGTTGTTTCCGGTTTGTTTTTAGCTTGGTGGGCCAGACCGAGCATTTCTGCGGCAACTTCGGGGTTAGACGGGAGCTTTTGCAGGGCACCGATTGCCTCTGCGAAGCTCTACGCCGCAGTCGGGATTTTTTTACGGCCGTACCGGGCGAGTAGCTCGTCACATTCGTAGTCCGGAGCGACGATCGCCATAACTTGTTCATTCTCCAGGAGGTTAAGTACGTAAGCGGGGAGCTTGAATTCCGGTTCGTTTTTAGCCTGGTCGGCCATTCCGAGCAGTTCTTCGACTGCTTCGGGGCTGGGAACGAGCGGTTCGATCATTTTGCTGTCGGCCGACATGTCGATGGGCTCCGGCGGCTGCATTGGGAAATTCTTTCGCAGTTGGATCAGATTTCTCTGGAGCGAATTGTAGGCGTTGAGATACCCTTTCTTTTTCCGTTCGAGGAGACGGTGGGTTTTATCTTCGGTCGCGGCCCGGTGAAACCCGTTGAGGAATTGATCCGCCATACTGACTTCAGGGTGCTCCCGGAGGATGCTATCGAAATTTCGCTGGAGCGCCAAGGTTTCGACATCACTGACGCGCTGGAATTGAAACAGCTCGCAGCTCATCTGCCGGACGAGGACATGTTCGCAGTCCGAGTGCGGTTTGTACTGCTTCACGTGCTTCTGATGCAGCCGGACGAAGGATTCGCGGTCGTCCGTCGAGTACAAGATGTCACATTCCGGAAAGATTTCCTTGTGTAATTTGACGTGTACTCCGGTGGCGATCGCGTTCATGGAACTGGCGTATTTGCCGATGGGTGTGACGGGGCCGCGGCTTTTGCGCCCGTTTTCGCGGGCTAGTTCGGCTCGACGAGTTTTCTGCTCTTCTGTCATGTTGGACTCCTGCATTAAAACTACAGGGGGGAAAGGGGGCAACCCGGGCATGGCTTTTTGTAAGTGATTGATTTGGGGGGAAATATAAATTTCAACACCTTGTCAACGGGGAGTTCGCGGGGGTGAAAAAAGTTCAGGACGGGGTGGTTGTGAGCGGCCCGGGGCGGGTTTCGGGGCAATTCCGGGGGCGGTTTCAAGACGACTTTTGGAATCCGTTTTTGCGGCCCTATTCCGGGCTATTCGCGGGACTGCGGCACGCGACGAAGGAGCAGGCCAACAAAAGTCATACCGCATAAAGCTCGTTTGCGGAACTCGCACGCAACGGAGACGCCCAGGCACGGCCTGTGCGCGCCGAGCATGCCGAGGCCGATCTCCCCGCTTCGGGTAATCTTGCCAGTTAACAAAGAGGTGTCGAAAGAACCGGGCGCGCTACAGAGACCAATTCATTCCCCAGCTGGATCGCTCCGGTAGTCTTCAGGAAGATGACGCTGAAAGTCGCGGGCTTCGTCAAGAACGCGAGCGATTTCGAGTACGCCGTCGGAACGGCGCCGTTATAGCAAAAAATGCCTCGGCTCCTTCACGGTTGGGCCGTTCACCCGGCTGCGGCTCAATTGCAGGTGGTAAGTGCGCGCGCCTTCGATCATGATCTCCGGCCGTTCTTTCGACCCTGGCCGTTCGGGGTCCGCTTCGATATCAACCAACGCCTGACGAATAAGCGCCCTGTAGCGAAGAGAAGCCGCCGGACCGAATTCCCGGATGCTCCGTTTCAAGATGGCGGCGATTTCGCGGCGGGCGGGGCCGGTGACCTCAAATTGGGGAGAACGCTCTTTAGGCACGAGTCCGCTCGGCATCTAGCTCGGCGGAGACTTCTTCTTGTATCTGCCCAAGAAAGTCGTCGATTTCTGTTTTAGATCGCAGAGTGGTGTAATCCCCGCGCTTGATGGCATCGAACCCTTCCTTGGCGGCGGCACGGAGCCATTCGATCTTGGCTCGGTCTTCCTGCTCGCGCTGCTCCAGGAGTCGCAAGCCCTCGCGCACGACTTCGCTTGCGTTGCTGAAGCGGCCGGTAGTGATGCCGGTCTCGATGAATTGGTCAAAATGCTCGGTCAGGCTGACGTTGCGCGTGGGCATGGGATGAACCTCGTTTGCTCCCTACTAAGATTAGCCTAGCAGGATTGGCAATTATTGCCAACAACCAAACAACGGATGTTAAAGGACAACCATCGGCCGCCGAGTGAATTTCTAAGGCGGGCCATTCCTGCTCTTGGGGAACTCGCGCATAACGGACATGTTCCGGCATAGCAGGATGGGCGAGTTCCTCGCCCGCTCGCGCCGGCCTTCGCGGCCCTTGCACCGTGCGCCATTTTGGGGCAGGTCGTTGATCCTATTTCCCACGTGACCAGACGCTTCTCGTCGGTTAGTGTTAGCTTGAAGGACTGGAGCGAACTTATGACGGTCACCATCAATCTACCCCTGGATATCGAGCAGGCCTACCTCAACGCCGCTCAGGCCAAGGGCGTGTCGGTGGATGCGCTGGTGACGGATGTTCTGGTTTCCCATGTACCCGCTGCAGCGTCAGCCCAGCACCCGGAACTGGTTGAAGAGCGGGGTATACCAGTGCTGCGAACCGGAAAGCCGCTTGATCCTTCGATCGTGAATAACACTCTCGATGCCATCCGGCGCGAACGGGATTTTTCGATTCTTGGGCAGAGTTAGTGAGCATTTTTCTCGACACGTCCGTTCTGGTGCCGGTATTCTTGGCTGACCATCCACACCACACCGCCAGCCTCGGACTCTTCTCGACGTGAGCACCTGAAACCGCCAGTTGTGCCGGGCACAGCCTCGCCGAAGTCTACTCAACCTGAGCGCGGCTGCCGGCTCCGCATCGCGCATCGCCGGAACAAGCTCTCAAGTGCATTGAAGAGATCGCCAAGCGCTTTCAACTGATTAGCCTTCATGGACCGGCGTACCTCGCTGCCATTCAGAATGCCGCTTCGGATAACATTGCGGGCGGGACTGTTTACGATTTCCTGATTGCGACCTGTGGCC
>JBBRIO010000590.1:0-3399 GCA_038220855.1 Bryobacterales bacterium
CAAAATGTGCCGGAGGTGCGGGTGGCGGTGCCGGTGATTGAGGCGGTGATGAATCCGCAGACGAAATCGCAGGCGAACATTTTGATTTTGGCCGTGGACATGACGGGCGACCGGAGCCTGCGGGATTATGCGCTGGAGTCCGGTGACGACTCGTTCATCGAAGATCCGCTTGTGTTTCTGGCGCAGCCGGATTCGATCATGATCACGCGGGAGTTTGCGGCCGAGAACGACTTGAAGAGCAACTCGGAGTTGACGCTGAACTCGATGGACGGGCCGAAGAAGTTCATCGTGCGCGGGATCATGAAATCGAGCGGGTTGACGACTGCGTTTGGCGGGAACCTCGCCATTATGGATGTGTATGCCGCGCAGAAGATTTTCGGGCGGGGCCGCAGGTTTGACCGGATTGACGTGGCGGTGCAGGAGGGGTTGGACCCGGCGGCGGTGCAGGTTCGGTTGGAGAAAGTTTTGGGGACGGGGTTTCAGGTGGAGCCGCCTTCGTCGCGGGCGAAGCAGTTTGAATCGCTGTCGAGCGTGTACGGGATGCTGGCGAACATCACGAGCTTGTTTGCGCTCTTTATCGGAATGTTTTTGATCTACAACTCGTTTGCGATTGCGGTGACGCAGCGGCGGAGCGAGATTGGAATTTTGCGGGCGTTGGGGGCGACGCGGCGGCAGATTCAGATTTTGTTTTTGGCCGAGAGCGCGGTGGGCGGGTTGGTGGGGGCGGGGTTGGGAGTGGTGTTGGGGCTCGTGATCGCGCGCGGGATTGCGGGATCGTTGGGACAGTTCTTAGGGGAAGTTTATGGCGTCGCGCAGAAGGCCGAGGAGATTTCGTCGGATCCTCGATTGCTCGTGGGCGCGATGGTTTTGGGGGTGGTGACGAGTTTGATTGCGGCCTGGATTCCGGCGCGGAACGCGGCGCGAGTGGACCCGGTGCAGGCACTGCAGAAGGGACGGTTCCAACTGTTAACGGCGGGCGAAAACCGGATGCGGCGGTGGCTGGCGTTCGGGCTGTTGAGCTTTGTGGGCGTCAGCTTGGCGTTTGGGCATGGGCGGTTGATTTTCTACGCGGGCTACTTTGCCGCGATTTTTGCCGGGGTGTTGCTGGTACCGACTTTGGGACTATGGCTGGCCCGCGGATTGCGGCCGATCTTGAAAGCGATCTGGCCGGTGGAGGGGACGCTGGCGGCGGATTCGTTGATTCAATCGCCGCGGCGGACGTCGGGGGCGGTGACGGCGCTGGCGCTTTCGGTGTCGCTGATTATCGCGTTGGGGGGCATGACGCAGGCGGCTTACGCTTCGATTGAAGAGTGGCTGCGAGTGGCGTTGAACCCGGATATGTACCTGGCCCCGACGCAGAATTTTACCGATCGGAGCTTTCGCTTTCCGGCGGAGCTAGCGGCGGAGGTGGAGAAGATTCCGGGGGTGCGGCGGATTCAAGCGGTACGGATCGTGAGGCTGCCGATGGACGGGGAGCCGGTGATGTTTGTTTCGCTGGACATTTCGAGCGTGTCGCAGGAGGCGCGGCTGCCGATTGTGTCGGGCGATGGGCCGACGATGTACCGCCAGGCGGCGGCGGGGAAGGGGGTGATTATTTCGGACAATTTTGCGTTGATGCACAACCGGAAGCTGGGCGATATTCTGACTCTAGCGACGCCGAGCGGACCGTTGGAGATGCCGGTCTTAGGGGTGGTGGTGGACTTCTCGGATCAGAAGGGTTCGATTCTGCTTGACCGCAGTGTTTTTGAAAAATACTGGAAGGACACGTCGGCGAATGTAATTCGGATTTACTTGCAGCCGGGGGTGACGGTGGGGCAGATGAGGGAGCGGATTGCCACGCAAACAGGGACGCGGTTCCGGTATTTCGTGTTCACGAATGAAGACCTGCGGAGCTACATTTTGCGGATCACGGACCAGTGGTTCGGACTGACGTACATCCAGATTGCGGTGGCGGTTCTCGTGTCGATTTTGGGGATCGTGAACACGTTGACGGTTTCGATCACGGACCGGCGGCGAGAGTTGGGCGTATTGCAAGCGGTGGGGGGATTGCGGCGGCAGATTCGGGGGACGATTTGGTTGGAGGCGGTTTTGATTGGGGCGATTGGGTTGATTTTGGGATGCGGGTTCGGGGCGGTGGCGCTGTACTACGCCCTGGAAACTTCGGCGCGGGATTTGTCCGGAATGCGGCTGGCTTATGGCTACCCTTTTCGGACGGTGTTGACGCTGATTCCGATTATTTTGGGCAGCGCGTTTTTGGCTTCGTTGGCACCGGCGGAAGCGGCGGTGCGGGGTTCGTTAGTAGAGGCACTGGAATATGAATAAGCTCGTTTTTATCTTGTTTGCGGGAACACTTTTGGCGCAGGATGCGCGGAAGATCGTCGAAGAGTCGCAGAAGCTGCACCGGTCGCGGAGCCAGCAATACGAGGGGGTGTTGGAGGTTTACGACACCAAGGGGGGCAAGAACGAAAAGCGTTGGCAGTATGCGCGGATTGGGTCTTATGGGGAGTCAAAGTCTGTGCTCCGCTTCCTGGCTCCGCCGCTCGTGAAGGGCGTGGCGCTGCTTGTGCAAAACCATCCGGACCGGGCCAGCGACCAATGGATGTGGACGCCGGAGTTGAACCGGGATCGGCGGATTGCGTTGCAGGATCGTTCGACGCGGTTCTTCGGGACCGACTTTTCGTTTGAAGACTTGGAAGAGCGGGACGTTGACCAGAGCGACTACAAGTTGCTGGGAGAGGAGGCGTTGAACGGGCAGGCTTGCTACAAGATTGAGTCGGTGGCGAAGAAGTCGCGGACGACGCAGTATTCGCGGGTGGTGATTTGGGTGCGGAAGGATATCCTGCTGCCGGTGCAGTTTGAGATGTTCGTGAAGTCGGAACTGGTGAAGCGGCTGATCCATAAGCGCGTCGAGAAGGTGCAGAACGTGTGGTCTACGCTGGAACTGGAGATGAACGATTTGAAAAAGAAGACCCGGACGGTGATGAAAACCGAGAAGTTGAAGTACGACGTGGCGTTGCCGGAAGAGCAGTTTACTTTGCAAGCGTTGCGCCGAGGGGAATGAGCCGGCTTGCCTTAGTTCTGCTGGGGGTGCTGCCGCTGTGGGGGCAGACTTTTTCGCAGCGGGGATTCATCGAGACGCGGGGAAGCTTCTTTCCGCAGACGGCGCCGAGCGACAGCGGGAGGGCGATTGGGGATGTGCTGCTGCGGTATGAGATGGCTTATAAGTTGACGCCGTGGTTGAAGTTTAACGGGGCGATTGACGGACGGACGGATACGCATCGGCAGACGGAGCGGCAGTGGCGAGTGGATTGGCAGGACCGGGAGATGCTGCGGCCGGCGGTGTCGCTGCGGCGATTCAGTTTGACGGCGAACAAAGGGAAATGGACGGGGGAGGCGGGC
>JBBRIO010000591.1:0-3397 GCA_038220855.1 Bryobacterales bacterium
TCCGAGGCGGCCGAAGTTATCGACGGTGGCGACAATGCCGCGCCCAAAGTGCCACCGCCATAGCCGGTTGACGATGACGCGGCTCGAAAGCGGATGATCGGGTTGCGTGAGCCACTGGGCGAGTTGGAGGCGGCCGCTTTCGGCGGGCCCAATGGCGGGGGGATGGTCACCGGTGACTATTTTGAGGAAGGTGCGGGGCACCTTCTCCCCGAGCGTCCAGTGGCTGCCTCGCAAATGAATGGCGAGGTCTTCAATCTTGTCGCCTTCGCGGATCCCCATAGCGCGGGGGAAATCGGGGGTGGCTGTTTCGAGGGCCTTGAGTTCGCCGTCGAAGGCCTTGAGTTGCGCCTGGGCGGTGGTGGCGAAATAGCGGCGCGCGCCATCCGGGGCGCGGAACGGGCCGAATTTTTCGGTCAGGAATTCGTGGAGCGCTTTCAGGCCGGGGTCTTCGGACTTCGGCCCGGCGGCGAGCGCCTGCTGAAAGAGGGTTTCATAGCGTGCGGCCAGGAGTTCGGGGGTTGCGGGGATGGCGGGGAAGAGCTTGGCGGCCGGGGAGGCCCAGTTGGTCACCGGGGTGGCGGAGCCTTGCGTCTCCCAGGGGAAAAGGACAGAGGCCGTGGCGCTGTTGGACCGTTCGAGGTATTCGACGAGTTGGTCGAGAAAGCCCGGGTTGACGTTATAACGGGTAGCGATTTGGACGGCGGTGAGGGGCGTCTGGGGGAGGGTGTGCGGCGCGAGGAGGAGTTGCGCGAAGTACGGGAAGCGCCCTGCGTGTTCGAAGCGGATGGTGTTCGCGCCGGCGCGCAGCGGGACAATCGCGAGATAGGTCCAGCCGTCGGATTCGGGCGACGCGGCCCGATTCTGAACCGGCGGGAGGCCGCGCTTGATCCAGGTGCCGTTCACGTAGAGGTCAGCGGTGCCGTAGCCAACTTCTTGATTCAGGATATCGAGCTGGTGGGGGCCGGCCGCCGGAACGGTGATTGCGTATTCGGCGAAGTAGGGGCCTTTACTGTCCTTGGGCGTATTGGCTTTGGACTTTTCGAGGGTGCGAGGAATGTTGCCTTGGTCGAAGGTGTTGGCGAGGCGGACGATCGCCTGCGGGGAGGTTTCGACGGGGGCGATTTGGATCTGCGCGTCGCGTTGGAGATGAGCGGCGGCGAGCAGGTAGGCCCCGACCTGTTTCTGCGCGATGGCGGCGAGGCGGTTGTTCTCGCTCTTCGTGAGCGAGGCGATTTCTTTGCGCTTGAATTCGATCAAAGCTTCGTGAGCGGAGAGGCGGTCGCGATCGGCTTTCGGGGCCAGCACGTACTCGTGCCACTTGGCGACCACCTTGAAGTTGTCCATGGTTTGCGAGGACTTGAAGATGCCGGCCAGGGAGTAGTAGTCGGCGTGGGAGATCGGATCGAACTTGTGATCGTGGCAGCGAGCGCAACCGACCGTAAGGCCGAGGAAGGCGCGGGCGGTGGTGTCGAGTTGTTCGTCGACGATGTCCATCTCCATTTTCCGAGGGTCGTCTTCGGCGAGCATTTTGGCACCGAGGGATAGAAAGCCGGTGGCGGTCCAGCGTTCGAAGGTAGTGGGCAAATCGGTGGACGGCGGCAGAAGATCGCCGGCCAACTGCTCGGTCAGGAATTGATTGAATGGCTTGTCGGAGTTGAAGGCGGCGATGACGTAGTCGCGGTAGCGGAAGGCGTTTTTGTAGACGAGGTTTTCGTCGAGGCCATTGGAATCGGCGTAGCGGGCGACGTCGAGCCAATGGCGGCCCCAGCGTTCGCCGTAGCGCGGCGAGGCGAGCAGACGGTCGATGACTTTGGCGTAGGCGTTGGGCGAGCCGTCGGCGAGGAAGGCTGCGACTTCGGCGGGCGTGGGCGGAAGACCAGTGAGATCGTAAGTAGCGCGGCGGAGCAGGGTTCGCTTGTCCGCGGGTGAGGCGGGGGAGAGGCCTTTCGCTTCGAGGGCGCTGAGCAGGAACAAGTCGATGGGAGAGCGGCTCCAGGCGGAGTTCTTAACCGGGGGCAAGACGGGCGGCGAAGGCGGAACGAACGCCCAGTATTTTTGCCGGACAGGGGAGGCGGTGGCGGCGGTGGCATTGCCCCAGGGTGCACCCATCTGAATCCATTGGGCGAGCAGGGCGGCGTCTGGATCCTTCATCTTCGGTCCAGGGGGCATCTTCAAGGACCCGGCCGAGTGGCGGACAACCTTTAAAAGAAGGCTATCGGCGGCATTACCCGGAACGAGCGCGGGACCGCGAGTACCGCCCTGTAAGGTCAGTTCGCGAGAGTCCAGCCGGAGCCCCCCCATCACGGGTTGGCTAGCAGCGGAGTGGCAGCCGAGGCATTGAGCGACGAGAAGAGGGCGGACGTTTTTTTCAAAAAACGCGGGACCGTCTTGTTGCGCCAGAAGCGGGGACACAAAAAGGCAAAGGACGAACGAGAAAACGAACCGACGCACCATAATTGTGATGCTATCACTGCTGGCGAGAGGCGTGGGTTTCGAGCGCGGCGGTAAGCGCACTCGCGGACAGCGGCTTAGCCATATAAGCGTTCATACCGGCGTCCAGGCACTGTTCGCGATCGCCGGCCATGGCGTGCGCCGTCATGGCGATGATGGGAAGGCGGCCGCCGTTGGCGCGGTAGCGACGGGTCGCTTCCAGACCGTCGAGCACCGGCATTTGGACATCCATCAGGAGGAGGTCGAATTCGGCTTCTCGCTTGGCCAGGAGATCGAGCAGCGCTTGGCCGTCGTTAACGAGTTCGATGTGATGGCCAAGCTTTTCGACCATAGCCCGAATGACAAGGCGGTTGACGGCGTTGTCTTCGGCTCCGAGGACGCGAAGAACGGCGTTGGGTCTGATGGCTTCCGGTATCGGTTCCGCGACCGTCTTGGGGGGCGGCGAATCGTAGCGGACGGTGAAGGCGAAGACGCTGCCGCTGGCCGAGGAACTGACGACGGATATTTCTCCGCCGAGCAGAGTGGTCAAGTGTCGAGAGATGGAGAGGCCAAGGCCGGTGCCGCCGTGGACGCGGGACACCGAGCCATCGACTTGGCGGAAAGCATCGAAAATGACCTCCTGTTTATCGGCTGGGATGCCGGGGCCGGAGTCCGAGACCGTGCAATCGAGGACAGGCTGACCGACCGAGTTGCAGCGACTGGCTATTTGGAGGCCGACCGTGCCGGCGGCGGTAAACTTGATCGCGTTGCCGAGCAGGTTAATGAGGATCTGCCCGATGCGGGTATCGTCGGCGAAGATCGCTGCCGGCAGGTCCGCATGAACGGCGCAGGTAAAGCGAAGGCCCTTTTGCTCGGCGCGAAGCCGCATCGTTCCACAGATGCGTTCGACCAGAACGCGCGGGGCAAATGTAACCGGCGAGACTTCGAGGTGACCCGATTCGATTTT
>JBBRIO010000592.1:0-3392 GCA_038220855.1 Bryobacterales bacterium
CCCATTTGCGCGTATTGAACTGGAAACCAAATGAAGACCCTCTCTCTACTTCTCTTAACGCTCGCCACCACGGCCTTCGCTCAACCCTCCGCCACCCTCTTCGACGCCATCCGTTCCAACAACCTTGCTACCCTTCGCGCCGCCCCCGAAATCACCATCAACGTCCCCGGCCGCCTCGGCCTGACTCCGCTCATGTACGCCTCCGCATTTGGCAGCCAGGAGGCAATCGAGATCCTGCTCAGCAAAGGAGCCGACGTCAAAGCGAAGGACCCCCGCGACGGTACCGCACTCCACTACGCCGCCTGGAACGCCGCGCGCACGAACCTTCTCCTCAGCCGTGGGGCCGACCCCAGCGCTGTATCTAAGCTCGGGCGCACCCCCCTGCTCGTCGCCGCCAGTAGCCCCACCGGTGCCGCGGTTATCCCCATTTTCCTCGAAAAAGGAGCTAATCCCATGCTCCGCGACGCCAGAGGATTCAACCTGCTGCAACCCGCCGCGATCGGGAACACCCAGTTCGCGGCCATGCTGCTCGAAAAAGGTTTCCCTATCAAAGACGGTACCGACCTCGGTGGCTTCAGTCCGCTCCATCTGGCCGTCATCGGCAACAACGTTCCTTCCGCCCGCCTCCTCCTGGCCAAAGGGGCCGACGCCAGCGCCGCAACTACCTTCGCCGGAAAGGTCAAATTCGGCCTGATCGAGCTCCGGGAAATTACGCCTCTCATGTTCGCCGGCAGCGTCGGCAGCGCCGAAATGGTCACGCTGCTCCTCGACGCCGGAGCTAATCCGAACCAGCAGGACGCCCGCGGCATGACGGCGCTGATGTTCGCCCTCTCCGCCGAAAACCAGAACCTCGCGGCGGCCAAGATCCTGCTCGCGCGCGGCGCGAAAGTCGACCTTAAAATGGCGTCGGGAGACACGGCCGCCGACTGGGCTCACCGCTCCAATTGGCCCGGCGGCTTGGCTCTCGTCAAGGACGCCCCCCGAGGCGGCGGGTCCCTTATCGAACCCGGCAAGGCCGTCCCCGCCGCCAGCCCCCGAGCCGCGGCCGAGCGCGGCCTCAAGCTCCTCGGCCGCTCCGCCCAGGAGTTCTTCCAGCAGTCCGGCTGCGGTGCCTGCCACCACGGCGTGAGCACCCTGATGGCTTCACACGCCGCCAGGGCGTCCCACGTCCCGGTGCCGACCGGCCCCACGCAACTCCTCAGCCGCGGCCTCGTCGCCGCCATCGCAGCCGACCTGCCCAATATCCTGCAAGGCGCGAGCACCGGCGGCGCCACCGACACCGCCTCCAACTACCTCACCGGTCTCGCCGCCGACAACTACCCGGCCGATATCAACACCGATATCCTGGTCCACTACGTCGCCATCAACCAGTCGCCGAACGGCTCCTGGGACTCGACCGGCGGCATCTCCCGCCCGCCTTCGGAAGAGAGCATCGCCGGCAAAACCGCCTTCGCCATCCGCGCCCTGCGCAGCTATCCGCTGGCCGGCCGCCAGCCGGAAATCGACGGCCGCATCGCCCGCGCCAAGCAGTATCTGCTCGCCGTAAAGCCCATCACGGCGTATGAACACGCCGAAAAACTCATCGGCCTCCATTTCGCCGGTGCCTCAGACGCCGAACTCCAAACCGCGGCGAAACCCCTGCTGGCCATGCAACGCTCCGACGGCGGTTTCTCCCAAAATCCCCACCTGTCGAGCGACGCCTACGCCACCGGTATCGTCCTCTGGGCCCTCCAGCAGGCTGCGGTGATTCCCACCTCCCACCCGCTCTACCAAGGCGGCGTCAAGTTCCTCGTCGATACCCAACGCGCCGATGGATCCTGGTACGTCGCCAGCCGCTCGCCGAAATTTCAGCCCTATTTCGAAAGCGGTTTCCCGTATGGCGGCGACCAGTGGATCTCCTCTCTCGCTACGGCGTACGCGACAATGGCGCTGCTACCGGTGCAGAGATAGAATGGAGCATGGCTGAGATTCGGCACTCCGTTTGCGCGCTCGATTGTCCCGACGCCTGTGGGCTCGTTCTGAAGATTGAGGACGGGCGCGCCACGAAAATCCAAGGCACCCCGGGCCACCCCGTCACCCAGGGCTTCCTGTGCGGCAAGGTGGCCCGCTACCTCGACCGGGAATACTCTCCGAATCGCCTGACGACACCGCTCCGTCGCGTCGGCCCCAAGGGCGAAGGCCACTTCGAGCCCATCTCCTGGGACGAAGCCCTCTCCACGATCACCGAACGTTTCGAAGGCATCATCGCCGACCACGGCGCCGAAGCCATCCTGCCCTACTCCTACGGCGGCTCCATGGGCCTCCTGAATGCCAACGGCATGGATCGGCGCTTCTTCCATCGCCTCGGGGCCAGCCGTTTGGACCGGACAATTTGCGCCTCCGCCGGTACTGCCGGTCTCCTGGCCACGCAGGGCGTTCGCTACGGCATCGACCCGGAAGCCTTCGTCCACTCCAAGCTCATCATCGCCTGGGGCGCGAACATCCTTACCACCAACGTCCACCTCTGGCCCTTCATCGTTGAAGCCCGTCGCCAAGGCGCCAAGTTCATCGTGATTGACCCCGTTCGCACGAAGACCGCCAGCCTCGCCGACCAGCACATCCGGATCAACCCCGGCTCCGACCTCGCCCTGGCCCTCGGCCTGATGCACCTGCTCTTCGCGAACGGCCAAGCCGACGAAGAGTACCTCACCGCTCACGCCAGCGGCTGGACCGACCTCCGCGAAACTGCCAAGGCGTACACCCCAGAAAAGGTCGCCGCCTGGACCGGCATCCCCGCCGCCGACATCATCGAACTCGCGCGCGCCTATGGCGAAACGAAGCCATCCGTCATCCGCCTCAACTACGGCGTCCAGCGCAGCGAACGAGGCGGTGCCGCTGTCCGCGCCGTGGCCATGCTCCCCGTCATCACCGGCGCTTGGCGGCACCTCGGCGGCGGCTTGCAGCTCTCAACCTCTCAAGCCTTCCACTTCAACCGCACCGCGCTCGAAATGCCGGAGTTGCAGCCCCACCCCACCCGCCTCGTCAACATGTCCGAGCTCGGTTCCGCGCTGACGAAGCGCAACGATCCCCCAGTCCAAGCGCTCTTCGTTTACTGTTCGAACCCAGCCGCCGTCGCGCCCGATCAACGCGCCGTTCTCGCCGGCCTCCGCCGCTAAGACCTCTTCACCGTCGTCGTCGAACAATTCCAAACCGATACCGCCGATTACGCCGACCTCGTCCTGCCCACCACCACGTTCCTCGAACAAACCGATCTGTATGGCGCATACGGCCATCACTACGTCCAACTCGCCCGCCCCGCCCTCCCGCCGCCCGGTCAAGCCCGGTCCATCGTCCAAATCTTCCGCGAACTCGCCCTCCGCATGGGCTTCGACGAACCCGCGTTTACCGAAAGT
>JBBRIO010000593.1:0-3384 GCA_038220855.1 Bryobacterales bacterium
TCGAGCGGGTCGTCGAACTCGTTGGTCAGGAAGATCTTTTCGAGGTTGGTCGTCGCAAAGACTTGGGCCTCCCAGTCCGGGGCGGCGAAGGTGGTCTCGGCCGCGTTCCACAGCTGTTCCGCATCGGCGACGGTGACCAGGTCGCCCTGGAAGTTCAGGAAGGTTCGGGCGATGTCGTTGAACCAGGCGGCCTGGGCGGTGTTGTCGAATCGTTCCAGGAACCGAAGGATTTCGCGGCAGCGGTCGCGTGGGTCGGCTTCCTTGGCAAGCACCGCCTGGCTCATGCCCGCCGAGTGAGCGAGTTCCGTGTAGTAGTGGTAGCCGAGAATGTCGTCCAAGGTTTTGGACGTCGGCGCGAGCGGGTCGATGTGCGAATGCGGATCGACCAGCGGAATCGCATCGAGGGCCGCAGTGAGATCGCGCGTGAGATTGTCGATGACCATGGCGAAAGTTCCCGACCGGGAAAAACGATGCAGTAGGTCTTACAACGCCCCGCAACATTGACCACGAATCCTCGCCGAGCCGGCAAACGGCGCGGATTGCGCGGCCCCCATGTTCCCCTCGCTCGCAGCCGGCCAATTGGCACGCCGCGTGCTTAAGGGTCATTCGCCGACGCCCCCCGCTCGGCACGGTTCGACCCCCACTCCCCCAGCACGTCGAGTCCCCATCCCCCGGCTTATCCCCCGCTCCCGACCGCTGCCCCCGCAACGGCCGGGAGTCGTCTTTTGACGCGGTTGCTTCGCGGGCAAGCGACTCGGATTCGCTACAACACAGTCATCGTGATTTGCCTGCGTCGGCCTCGCTTCGCGGGCGGGTTGTTCGCCTGATGTGTGTCGCGAGTACGGCGCCCGACCATGACTTCCACCGACCGGGCACCGAGTTCCGGTTCAACCAGAACGCAGGCGAGCCTCAGACGAAGATCTTGGGGCGCCGCGATTGCCGTCGGTTGTCTCGCATGGGTCGGGTTCCGGATGGTGCGGCGACTCGCCGTGGAACCCTACTGCGATTTTCGGACGTTCTACGATGCCGCCCATGCGGCCGTGACCGGCGGGGACATCTACAAAGTCGCGGGCCAAACTTACGTCTATCCGCCGATGTTGGCGGGCTGGATGACGCCGCTGAGCGACCTGTCGATCCTTGATGCGTCTTGGATCTGGTTCGGTTTGTCCTTGGTCGTGACGCTGGCGTCGCTGCGGGCATGGTGGTCCGCGGCCGCTACCGGCTTTCGACTTTCCTCCGGCGGTTTCATTGCCGCGCTCGGTCCGGCGCTGCTGTTGTGGATCGAACAGGTGCGTCGGGAATTCGAGACCGGTCAATGCGATTGGTTGATGCTCGCGCCGATCGTGCTGGGGGCCGTGATTGTCGTCCGTCGGCCGATCCTGGCCGGGCTGCTGTTGGGCTTCGCCATCCACATCAAGTATCTGCCGTGGTTGGTCGTCGTCTGGATGGTCGTGCGGCGGCGCTGGACGGCCGCGGCCGCATCGGTCGTCGGGGTCGTGCTTTGGGCTTTGCTTCCGGCGTTCGTCTACGGCTGGGATCTCAACCTCGATTACCTCGGCCGGGCGGCTGCCGGTCTGGGGAAACTCGTCGGGATCATCAAGGAAGGCCAACCGGGGACCGTCTACCCGCTGGAGTACGATTACAGCGTCTCCGTTCCCAGCGGGTTCGCCCGCGTTGCTGCCCGCTTCGGCTACGGCCACCGCGAGGCGTTCGCCGCCTGCGGTGTACTGGCGATCGTGGTACTCGCCGCGGCCGTGTGGATCTATCGACGCAACGGCTGGTCGATCGTGCGGGGGAGTTCGCTGCGCTTCCGCGAATCCGAGGTGGATCGCCGAGGGTTGATGATCCTGGAATATTCGGGATTATTGGCGGTGATGCTCGCGTTCTCCCCACAGACTCAGAACCGCCATTTGTTCCTCTTCCTTCCCGTGATCCTGCTCGGCACGGCGTTCCTCGTGGATGATCTGCAACGGGTCCGGGTCGGCATCGCCCTGGCGGCGGCCACGCTCGGCACGGCGCTGTTGGGAAGTGCTGCGAACGTTGCGGCCGGCAACCTCAACTGGGGCTACGTCGGCGGTGGCGGCTTGGCGGTCCTGGTCGCCGGCCTGTTGCTGCTCGACGCCGGCCTGCGGCGTCTGAACGCCGTTGCCGCGGAGTCCACGCCACCGCCTGCCGAGATGCCTCCAGTTGCCGTTTGACACCGGTCGGAGCCTCGGCTATCGTTCATTCTCCTGCCGGTTCGCGCTTCTCCATCGCTGGAATCTCCACCATGAACGCCAAATCGTGCTTCGGTCCCGATCGTCGCGAGTTTCTCCGCTTCGGATCCGTGGCGATGGCGGCGACCGGCCTCGGCGGGCTGAGTGCTCACACTCTCAAGGCGGGTTCGGGCACCCCCAAGACCTCCAACGACCCCGCGGTCATTTTCCTCTGGCTGCCTGGGGGCCCGCCGCATCAGGACACGTTCGACATGAAACCGGATGCCCCGGCGGAGTATCGCGGCGACTTCAAGCCGATCAGTACCAAAGTGCCCGGCATGCAAATCTGCGAGCACCTGCCGAAGATGGCCGGTGTGGCGGACAAGTTCAGCATCATCCGCAGCGTCGCCCACACCTTCGCGGACCACGGCGGCGGCCACAAAAAGTTCCTCACCGGCCGCAATCCCGTGTCCCCCGTCGGCTTCATCAACGATTTCCCGATGGCCGGCAGTATGGCGGCGAAGCTGCTGCCCAGTGTGGGCCGCGGCGTGCCGAACTACGTCTGCGGCGTCGATGGCGGCCGGCAGGGCATCGACACGTTCAGCTTCGGCAGTGCGTATCTCGGACCCAGCACGCACCCGTTCATGGTCGTCGGCGACCCCGCGAACAAGGACTTCGAGATGAAGAACCTGTCGCCCCTGAAGGGAACCGAAGACCGGCTGACGGATCGCCTGGGCTTGCTGCAGCGCTTCGACAATCGCATCCACGACACGACCGGGACTTCGCAAGGGATCGACACCGCCCGCGCCACCGCCATGGACCTGCTCACCCACGACCGCGCCCGCGGTGCCTTCGACCTGACGAAAGAAACGGATGCGACGCGGGACCAGTACGGCCGGCACCGCTACGGTCAACGCTGCCTGCTCGCCCGGCGGCTCGTCGAGTCCGGTGTGCAATGGGTCACGATGGTGCTGGAAAACTCGACGCCGCCGGGCCAGGAGATGATCAAGGACGGGACCTACAACTGGGACAGCCACGCGGTGAACTGCAACATCTTCACCGATACGAAGTACAAGCTCGGCTTCCTCGACCAAGCCGTGACGGCACTCATTGCCGACCTGTATGCCCGCGGTCTGGACCGCAAGGTGCTGCTGGTGCTCACCGGCGAGTTCGGCCGCTCACCGAAGAT
>JBBRIO010000594.1:0-3377 GCA_038220855.1 Bryobacterales bacterium
CGGCCTCGCCCTCAACTCCCGCGCCGCCATGCTCAAAGGCGGCAATCGCGGACCCGCCGTCGTGCCCGGCAAGCCCGAAGCCAGCCTCCTGCTCACCGCCATCCGCCACGCCGACGCCAAGCTGGCCATGCCCTACCAGCAGCCCAAGCTCTCCGACTCCGAAATCGCCGACCTCTCCGCCTGGATCCAATCCGGCGCCCCCTGGCCCGAAACCACCGCCGCCGCTCCGGCCGCCACCGCCTACGTCATCACCCCCGAACAGCGCGCCTACTGGGCCTTCGTCCCCCTCGCCAAACCCGCCGCCCCGGCCTCCATCGATTCCCTCATCAACGCCCGCCTCAAGGCCAAAGGCATCACCCCCAACCCGCCCGCCGCCAAGCGCGACCTCCTCCGCCGCGCCTACTTCAACCTCACCGGCCTGCCCCCCGCCGCCGCTGACCTCGATGCGTTCCTGGCCGACAACTCGCCCCAAGCCTTCGCCAAAGTCGTCGACCGCCTCCTCGCCTCGCCCCGCTACGGCGAACGCTGGGGCCGCTACTGGCTCGACGTCGCCCGCTACGCCGACGACAAGCTCTCCAACGACGTCTTCGACCCCTACCCTAACTCCTTCCGCTACCGGAACTGGGTCATCGCCGCCCTCAACCGCGACATGCCCTACAACCTCTTCGTCAAGGCCCAAATCGCCGGCGACTTACTCCCCAAATCCGATCAGCACCCCGACCTCGCCGTCGGACTCGGCTTCTACGGCCTCAGCCCCGAGTTAGTCGACGACCGCGTCGATGTCACCACCCGCGGCTTCCTCGCCCTCACCGGCGCCTGCGCCCAGTGCCACAACCATAAGTTCGATCCCATCCCCACCAGCGACTACTACGCCCTCCAAGGCGTCTTCTCCTCCACCAAACGCGGCGAACTCCCGCTCGCCCCTGCCGCGGAAGTAGCCGACTACAAGCGCAAAGAAGCCAAGGTCAAGGAGCTCGAAACCCGCATCCAGGACTTCCTCCACGCCCAAGCCACGAGCTTCGCCGAAATCCTCACCATCCAGTCGCCCCAGTACATCGCCGCCGCCCGCCGCGTCCTCGCAAAGTCCAACCCCATCACCGTCGACGCCGCCGCCACCGCCGATCATCTCGATGCCACCGTCCTCGGCAACTGGGTCCGCTACCTCAAAACCGGCCCCGAAGATAACCAGTACCTCAAAGGCTGGCAGCGCCAGGACTTCAACCTCAACGAGTTCCGCGACGCCTGCCTCCGCATCCTCGCAGAACGCCAGCGCGTCGACCAGGACAACCTGTTCCGCAAAGCCCAAGCCAAGGATAAATCAAACGTCGACTCCTACGTCACCGTCTCCCTCAAAACGGAGGACTTCTTCCTCTGGCGCGACCTCTACTTCTCCGACTTCTACGGCAAAGAGTTCAAGCAGGAAGAAGACGGAATCCTCTACTTCGGCCCCAACCGCGGCTTCCTCACCTCCGACGGAACCATCGAAAAATTCCTCTCCGGCCACTGGTCCGAGCACCTCAAAACGCTTCGCGCCGAACTCAAAGAACGCAAGGGCGCTCTCCCCGAACAATACGCCTACGCCCACGTCATCCAGGATCTGCCGAACCCCAAGAATCAACGCATTCAGATCAACGGCCAAGCCGACAATCTCGGTCCGGAAGTACCCCGCGGCTTCCTCTCCATCCTCTCTGAAAAGCCGTTCAAGAACGGCAGCGGCCGCCTCGAACTCGCCGACGCGATGGTGGCTCCCGAAAATCCGTTAACGCCCCGCGTCATCGTCAATCGCGTCTGGGCGCATCACTTCGGCGAAGGCCTCGTCCGCACCGTCAGCAACTTCGGCCGCATGGGAGAAAAACCGAGCCATCCCGAACTCCTCGATTCGCTCGCCTCCAGCTTCGTGTCTAACGGCTGGTCGCTCAAGCAACTCCATCGCGAGATTATGCTCTCGGCCACCTATCAACGTTCCGCCGAAAACCAAGCTGACTCCGTCGATCCATCCAACCGCCTTCTCTGGAAAGCGAATCGCCAGCGTCTGGACGCCGAATCGCTGCGCGACGCCCTGCTCGCTGCGTCGAACGAACTCGACCTGAAACCGGTCGCCCAACCCACGGATCTCTCCGCCGCCGAGACCCGTTCGCGAACCGTTTACGGTCTCGTCAGCCGTCGCAAACTCGATGGAACGCTAGCGCTCTTCGACTTCCCCAATCCAAATGCGACCGGCGAACAACGAACCGTCACCGCCACCGCGTTGCAACAACTCTTCTTCCTCAACAGCGACTTCGTCGACGCTCGAGCTCGTCGCCTCGCCACCGATTCCGCCGCTGCAAACGACCGCATCGGCTTCCTTTACCGCGCCGTTCTCGGTCGCGCCCCGGACGCGAACGAACGCTCTCTCAGTCTCGAGTTCACGCAATCCGCCAAAGATCCGTGGACGCAATTCTCGAAGGCTCTTCTCAGTTCGAACGACTTTCTTTTTGTGAACTAATTATGACACGCCGCGACGCATTACAAACTCTCGGAACTGGTTTCGGAATGTTAGGTTTAGCATCGGCGGAAACGCCGCATTTCGCACCAAAAGCGAAATCGGTAATCTTCCTTTTCTTAAACGGAGGACCGTCGCAAGTCGATACTTTTGATTACAAACCAGCGCTAGCGAAGTATCACGGGACGCACGCGCCAGGTCAATCAAAAATGGGTCAAGGCACGTTGATGCAATCGCCATTTGCATTTCAGCGTTACGGAAAATCCGGAATCGAAGTTTCCGAAATTTTCCATCAAGTAGCACAACACATCGACGATATTTGCGTAATTAATTCCATGCATTCCGACCTCCCCGCACATCCGCAAGCGATTTTGCAGATGAATACAGGGCGGATCATCCCGGGTTACCCGTCTTGGGGGTCTTGGCTCACCTATGGGCTGGGGACGGAGAATAAGAACCTTCCTGGGTTCGTTGCCCTTTGCGCTGGGATGCCGGACGTCGGGAGCAACCTCTGGAATAACGCCTTCCTGCCCTCAGTGCAGCAGGGGACCTACGTCCCGAACGACGACGCTGACCCGGAGAAGATGATTCAACACCTTCGGAACGCCAATACGTCGCTGGCCGATCAACGTAAGACATTAAACTTTGTTAATAAATTGAACGGCATGGAGCTGGCGAAGCGGGGAGTAGACCCAGTGCTCGAGGGGCGGATTCAGTCGATGGAGGTCGCCTACCGGATGCAGGCGGAGGCGATGGACGCCTTTGACGTCTCGAAGGAATCGGAGGCGGTTCGGGCGGCTTATGGGATCACGCGAAACCCGGACGAGGCGGAGATGAAAATCAAATCGGCTACTCGTGACGGCGATTTTGCTCGGGGCTGTCTGGTGGCACGACG
>JBBRIO010000595.1:0-3340 GCA_038220855.1 Bryobacterales bacterium
CGATCACAGGACTATGTCATTGCGATTCCACTCGGCGAAATCGGTAAGGACCAGGAACTTTTTACCATCCGCATCGTCACCTCCTCCCTGCTCATCGCCGAAGCCGTCCGCCCCGAACTCCTCAGCGTCGGCACCGTCTCCGCCATCTCTCTAGCCGTCTCCATCCTCTACGCCTACTTCTTCTCCAATCTCATCCTCCGGCCCATCGCCCGCATCGGTGAAACCATCGACCGTATCGCCGCCGGCGAGTTCTCCGCCGACCCCCTCCGCGCTAAACCAGAAACTCCCGAAGTCGCCGCCCTCCAATCCAAACTCGGCGTACTCGATCAGCAGGTCCGCGGCGCCCGCCAGGACGTCGTCGCCATGCAAAGCAACATCGAACAACTCCTCGAACGGATGGAGTCCGTCGTCCTCCTCTTCGACCGCAGCCAAAAACTCCTCATCGCCGGCCGTCCCGCCGAACGCCTCTTCCACCGGCCCCACGCCGAACTCACCGGCCTCTCCGTCACCGAACTCTTCCCCGCCTCCACTCCCATCGGCTCCGCCATCGAAACCGCCCTCCAATTTCGCAAGCCGCTCACCGACTTCCTCGTCACCCACGAACAACTCCGCTTTCTCCTCAGTCTCGACTGGTCCGACGGCCGCCTCCTCGTCACCCTCCGCGACGCCGAATCCCGCCAGCAACTCGCCTCCCATCTCGACCTCTCCGCCCGCCTCGCCGCCATCAACCGCATCACCGGGGGCGTCGCCCACGAAATCAAAAATCCTCTCAACGCCATCGCCATCCATCTCGAAGTTCTCCGCTCCCGCCTCCCCGCCGACGACGTCGAAACGCAAACCGAAGCCGACATCATCGCCCGCGAAATCTCTCGCCTCGACCGTGTCGTCAAAGGCTTCCTCAGCTTCACCCGCCCCGTCGAAGTCAAACTCGAATCGCTCGACCTCGTCCCCCTCGTCCTCGAAATCGCCGAGCTGATCGCTCCCCACGCCGCCGCTCCGGGCATCCAAATCGTCGCCCGCCACAATACCCCCCAAGCCTATGCCCTCGTCGACCGCGACCTGTTCAAACAGGCCGTCATGAATGTCACCCTCAACGCCGTCGAAGCCATGCCCTCCGGCGGCACCCTTCTCCTACGCTTGATCGCCGCTCCCTCGGCTGTTACGGTGGAAGTATCGGATCAAGGCGACGGCATCCCTGACGATCTCCGCCAGAAGATCTTCCAGCTCTACTTCTCGACCAAAGCCGGCGGCAGCGGAATCGGCCTAGCCACCACGTTTCAGGCCGTTCAACTCATGGGAGGTTCCATCAACGTAACCAGCCAACCCGGCTTCGGCTCCACCTTCCGTCTCGCCTTCCTCGCCGACTCGGTAGCCCCCGCATGAGGCCAGCCGCCCTCCTCCTCGTCCTCACCCTCGCCTCCTGCGGCGCGTTCCGGTCCACCCGCATTCCTCCCCCGCCCGCGCCCATCCCCGCCCGGATCCCCTCCGGACCCCTCGCCCCTGTCCCGCCTCCCTCCAAACCACTTCCTGAGCCACCCCCGCTTCAAAAAAGCCCCACAGCCGAAGCCAAGCCGCTTCCGCTCCCCTCGCTCCCACTTCCACCCGCCCCAAGGCGAAAGATAGCCGCCAAGAAGAAGAAGAAGAAGGCACCGCCGCCCAAACCCCCAGTCGAAATCCCCGCCCCCGAACCGGAACCTGCTCCGCTTCTTCAACTCGGCGAGGTCCTCTCCCCCCACCAACGTGCCGACCTCCTCCGCCAAACCGACGCCTCCCTCGCCACCATCGACCGACTCTTCTCCGTCGCCGCGAACCGCACTCTCTCCCCCGCTCAAACTGAAGTCGTCAACCGCGTCCGTACCCTCACCCAGCGGGCTCGCGAAGCCCGCGACCGCAGCCCCGCCGAAGCCCGCAACCTCGCCGAACGCGCTGGCCTATTCGCCACCCGCCTTCTCGACGAACTAGATCGAGCCAAAATCCGCTAGAAGAAAATTTCCCGCCACTCCGCCTCCAGTTCTTCGAGAATCGCCTCCAACAGAACTCGCACGTTATTCTCCTCGGTAACGGCTGACAAACGCCTTCGACACTCCTCGATCCGAGCTGAGATACGAACCCGTCTTCGACGGAAACGCAAACAACTTCCCGATTCAGGCCTAAGACCTCAATGGCGAATCCCCCGGCCCTCGTCGATGGGACCAGGAACGCTTCCCCATTTAACTCGAAGTGATCGGGAACCGGGCAGCAAACGCAAGGATCCGGGAAAAAATAGCCACGAGTGGAGCTGTCTTCAGAAGGCCAGATCGCACCTTTATATCGATTGCAGTCGTTACAGCAGTAATACAAATTCGAATACGTGCAATCGAGCTCAGGGTACCGGCTCTTTGGTCGAAAGTGGTCGATCCCGAACGCACCAATCCCGAAGACCGAAGCTTCCGTCATCTCACAATAAGCACATCGAAATTCAAAATCTACCCTCAGGATCTCACGATACTTCCGCCAGTCATTAAGCGCGGAAGCTCCCACGCCAGTGCGTTGAAATCGAGCCATTTCAAGAACGCCCGTGACTCTCAAGCCCGTCCAGCGCTAGTTCCACACGGCTCAGCGCCGCCTCAATGCGCGTGAATCGAGTTTCGCCGCATGCAAGCTCCTTCCGTTCTGCCCTTCGGAACTCTGCTCCCACCAACTCGTCCTCAATCAAACCTAACTCTGCGATGTCCTCGGCACTTAAGCCAACGTCATATTTTTTCTCCAACAAGCGGCCGTTACGCTTCACCAGAGAACAATAGTGGGCTTCTGAGTCCGATTCCTCTTCCGCCTCCGGCCAGAGCTTCGCCGAATAATGGGGTGCCATGAAATGTTCTGGGTCAGATGAATCTTCGGAGCCCAGTGCCAAGGCGAGAACCGCCCGCCGAATTGCAATATCCGCCTCGGATTCGGGAAGTAACTGGGTCGCCGCCAAAACTAATTCATTAATTCCCCCGAGTACCAAAGCTTCGAGCTCAACCCGGCTTGCCAGCGACGATTGGATCTCAAGCGCGATGGGACGCACGTGGGGAAGGTGCCTCATCAGGTACGCGTCGTAGCCAATCCGCCCATCAAAATCTTCCGGTCGTTGCGCTTCCATTCTCTTTATCTTAGTCCTACCAAACGCAAAAATGCCCGGAGTAGGAGGACTATCCCCACCCCGGGCTCGAATTCGCCGCATCGCAGCAGCGAGCAAGACTAAAACGACTTCGCCACCGTCTCCGCCTTCACTTCCGGCAGAGCATAAACCTTCACTTCCACCCGGCGATTCTGCTGCCGCCCCGCCCGGGTCTTGTTATCCGCCACCGGCTGTTCACTG
>JBBRIO010000596.1:0-3336 GCA_038220855.1 Bryobacterales bacterium
CGGGGAGGGGAAGAAGTTATTCGCCGGATCTTCAGCGTACAACCGGCATTCAATCGCCGCGCCGGACCAGCGAATATCCTCCTGCCGATGAGGCAGAACGGCTCCTGAAGCCACGTCGAGTTGCAAGTGCACCAAGTCAAGCTGCGTCACGAGCTCGGTCACCGGGTGCTCCACCTGCAGCCGCGTATTCATCTCCAAAAAGTAAAAGTTGTGCTCGGCGTCTACCAAGAACTCAGCCGTTCCGGCGTTCGTATACCCCGCCGCCCGGGCAATCCGTATCGCCGCCTCGCCCATCCGATGACGCAGCGTCGAGTCAATCGCCGACAACGGCGACGGCGACTCTTCAATCACCTTCTGATGCCGCCGCTGCAGCGAGCATTCCCGCTCCCCCAAGTGAATTAGATTGCCATGATGATCGCCCAGCAGCTGAATCTCGATGTGCCGCGGCCGAATCAGCGCCTTCTCTAAATAGACCTCCGCCGAATTGAAACTGCGCTCGGCTTCGCTTGATGCATCGCGCAGCGCGGCCTCCAACTCCGCCTCCCGCTCAACGATGCGCATGCCCTTCCCACCGCCGCCCGCCGCCGCTTTGATCATCACCGGATAGCCGATCTGACTCGCAATCCGCTTGGCTTCGCCCAGGTCGGTCACCGCCGCCGCCGTCCCCGGCACCACCGGCGCCCCGACTCGCTGCGCCAACTGCCGAGCCGCCGTCTTCGAACCCAGCGAGCGAATCGCCGCCGCCGACGGGCCGATAAAAACGATCCCCGCCTCCGCGCAGGCCTCCGCAAAATCGGCATTCTCGCTCAGAAAGCCATATCCCGGATGGATCGCGTCCGCCCCGTGCAGCCGAGCCGCCGCGATCAGCTTGTCGATCCGCAGGTAGCTCTCCGACGACGGCGACGGACCCAGATACGCCGCTTCGTCGGCCATTTGCACGGCCAGCGACTTCCGATCAGCGTCAGAATAGACGGCCACGCTCCGAATGCGTCGTTCCCGCAGAGCGCGCAGAACCCGGACGGCGATCTCGCCTCGATTGGCTACCAGAACCTTACCGAACATGAACAGCGATTGTAGCAGCGGTTTGGTACTCTTCTGTAATGGCGGTCGAAACAACTAAAAGTTCGTTGAAGCTTCAAGGTGTACGCTTGACGCGCCAACGGAAGATATTGCTCGATCTGATCGACAAATCGGGAAAGCATCTCGACGCCGAAAGCTTGTACCAATTGGCGCGCCTCCAGGACCCCAAGCTCAACCGGGTCACGGTCTACCGAACGCTGAAAATGTTGAAGGTTGGCGGCCTCGTCGACGAACTCGACCTCATGCACCATTCCGGCGACCAGCACTACTACGAAACCCGTATGAAGCGCGAGCATGCCCACATCATCTGCCTCCGCTGCGGCAAAGTGGAAGAGTTTTTCGGCGAGCCCCTGCTCCAGATTCGCAAGCAGGTCGAAGAGATGTTCGGCTTTCAAATCCTGCTGACCCGCACCGAAATCGGCGGCTATTGTGCCACCTGCCAAATGCAGCGCGCCCAAGAGTTGGACGAAGCCGCCGTAGGAGCCTAACGAAATGTCTCTAGCCGCGGTACCCGTTCTCGAGGTGGTTTCGCCGTCCGGGAACCGATCGCCCGTGCCCCTGGAGCCCGTGCCGTTCCTGATCGGTCGGCAATCGGATAATCACCTGGTCCTGCGGGACAATCGTGCTTCTCGCTCCCATGCGCGCATTGTTTGGGAGTCCGGCGAGTACATCGTCGAAGACCTGAACAGCCGCAACGGAATCACCGTAAATGGCGAAGAGTGCGAGCGCGCGAAGTTGAAAGAAGGCGACGTGATCGGGTTCGGGGTCGAGGATTCCTACGAACTCGTCTTTCGAACCGCCGGTCAGGAAAATACGATCGCCCCCGCCACCGGTTTGCGGCGGCTGCGGTCGATTCTGGAAGTGGCACGGACGCTCACCGGCGCGCTATCGACTGACCACGTTCTCGCCAGCCTGCTCGAAGCGGCTCTCAGCGTCACCCAGTGCGAGCGAGGGTTCGTCCTGCTCCGCGAAGGCGACGGCTTGGCCATGCGGATCGGCCGCGATGCGGCGGGCATGGTCCTGAGCGAGCAGGAGTTGGCTGTGCCCCGAGACGTGCTGTGCCGCGGCTTGGAGCGCCGCACCGAACTGCTCTCAATGACCCTCGACGGCCACGGTCATATCGTCTGCGTCCCCCTCCTCCGGGTGTCGATGGCGGGCGGCGAAGACACCGCAATGTTGGGAACCGTCAAGGATACCGTCGGCCTCCTCTACCTCGATTCCCGCGGCATGCAAGCCGATCTGTCGGGCACGAGCCGGGAGCTCTTGCAGTCCCTGGCCGTCGAAGCGTCCATGATCCTCGAAAACGCTCGGCTCATTGAGCAGGAGCGCTTAAAGCTGCGGATGGAGCAGGAGTTGGACCTCGCCCGCACGATTCAGCGGGACCTGTTACCGGACCAGTTTCCAACGGAAGGATGGTTTCGCGCTTGGGGCGTTGGCATCTCCTCGGCCCAGGTCGGGGGCGACTATTTTGACCTGCTGCCGGTTGGAGATGACCGCTGGGCCGCCGTCATGGCCGACGTCTCCGGCAAGGGCGTTAGTTCGGCCTTGCTCGCTTCCTTCCTGCAGGGCGTCTTCCTCGTCGCCACTGGCGAGACCACCTCCGCCGCTCGTGTGATGGAACGGGTCAACCGGTTCCTGTTGTCCCGAACCAACGGCGAAAAATACGCGACCCTGGTGCTCGTGACGGTGGATCGGGCCGGACGACTCGTCTGGGTCAACGCCGGTCATTGCCGGCCCCTGCTTTGGCGAAGAACCGGCGAAGTGTTTGAGTTGCAATCGGCCGGCATGCCCGTGGGGATGCTCGAAGAAGCGACGTGGGAAATCTACCGGCAGCAGCTGGAGCCGGGAGATCTCCTCGTGATGTACACCGATGGCTGCAGTGAGGCTCGGGATCGCAAGGGCGATATGTTTGGCGTCCGGCGCGTCGGGGAGAGCCTCCTCCGCTACGCCCCGGAAGGGGCCAGAGCGGTCGCCGAAGGGCTCTGCCGGGATGTTGATGCCTTCGCCCTCGGCGAGGAGCAAGCCGACGATCTAACCGTGCTCGTGGTCGAGTATCGAGGCGAACGCTAAACCGAAGCGCGGCCCCAAATTTGAGTTGCAATCGGTCGGCACGCCCGTTGGGATGCTCGACGAAGCGACCTATGAGACCTGCTCTTGATCTACACCGATGACTGCAGTCAGGCTCGGGATCGCAAGGGCGATATGTTTGGCGTCCGGCGCGTCGGGGAGAGCCTCCTCCGCTACGCCCCGGAAGGG
>JBBRIO010000597.1:0-3319 GCA_038220855.1 Bryobacterales bacterium
AGCCGGTGAGGAGGCGTTGCGCCGCATAGGTGAGCGTTTCGCCGGGACCGTAGACACCGCCGTTGTCGGGCGGCACCAGGCCGTATTGTTCTGCCAACCGGGCGGCGACGGCGACGCCGGCCGTGGTGGCCAGTCCGGCAGAGATGAGGTTGCGACGAGAGGTTTTGGTCATGAATGCTCCTTTCCGGTGATCATGGCTCGCATGCGACCGCGGAAGCCGGCCATGGAGACCATGATGACGTGGACGATGACGAATAGGACGAGGGTGAGGGTGACGAGGAAGTGGATGGTGCGGGCCGATTGGAAGCCGCCGAGCCAGTCGACGATGAAGGGGAAGGCGCCGGTGAAGGCGGGTGACATGGCGAGGCCGGTCCAGATCATGGCGGGAAAGAGGAGGAAGATGACAGCGAGATAAGAGACGCGCTGGAGGGGGTTATACGACCGCGCTTCTGCTGTGGTGGGACGAGTGACGCGCAGGTGCCGGCGGAAGCTGGAGAGGACGGATTCGGTGGGGAGTAAGTTCTGGCGGAAGTGGCGGCTGCACCAGCCGTAGCCGACGTAGAGCAGGCCGGTGGCGAGCATGATCCAGCCGGTCTGAAAGTGAAGGTAGCGGCTCCAGCCGTTCTGGTCTTTGAGCACGTAGTCATAGCCGGTTTGGACGGCGCCGCGGGAGGCGGGGATGGGCAGGCTGAAGAGTGCGGGCATCAGGACATTGCCGTCCTCGCCCCAGTAGAAACGCGGGTGCGAGATGACGATCTGGACTCCGCTGACGAGGAGGGCAAAGAAGCATAGGGTCGTGATCCAGTGGGTAATCCGAACCAGACCGGCGTGACGGGGCATGGGGGTAATCGTATCATCGTGAACCCATGGAGTCGACGGAGCGGACGATGGTGACGGGCCGGGGCGCGACGCGTCCTCCGCCGTACTAGAATCCGCTGACTAGGAAGGCAAAGAAGTATCGGGTCGTGAACCAAGGGGCAGTCCGAACCGGGTCGGCGCGGGCATCGTCTCATTTCGGTCGATAGTGACCGGCCGGGGGCGATCCGTCCTCGCCCCTTTCGATACGAGGCTGCGAGATCACGATTGGCCGCCGCTGACGAGGAGGGCAATGAAGCATAGGGTCGTGTATTACTGCGGCCGATGGGGCTGTCCCATCGGGTCGACGGAGCGGACGATGGTGACGGGTCGGGGCGCGATGGCTTTGACGATGTCGGCGATGTCGAAGCGGCGGAGAACTCCGGGGAGAACGTGTTCAAAGGCTCGGCGATGGAGGGGCGTTTCGACGACGGACTGGAACGACTTGAGGAGACCGTCGAGTTCGACGACATTGATGCGGGGGTCCAGGGCCGTCGCGAAGAGGACGGGCAGGCTGGCATGACCGATGCCGATGGCGGTGACCTGGGGCGCGGCGAGGAGGTCGAGGCCGGCGGTGATATCCAGCATCCTCATGCCGAGCATCGTGCGGCCGAGGAGGAGGGCGGCGTTCACGTTGCGGCTATCGCCGAGCCAAGGGTCGATGCCGCGAGGGCCTTTCGGCGCGAGCTCGCCGCAGCCGCGGAGGTCAATGGACAGGACGCGGGTGCCGGCTTGAGCGAGTTGGTCGAGGCGGGCGGCGGAGGCGGACTTGCCGTCGCAGTCGGCGAGGAGGACCGTGGGGCCGCCGGGCTTGAACGAGTTGGGCACGGCGAGGACGGCGGGTATCTGGATACCCGGCTCGCTTTCATAGGTCAGTTTTTCGAGGCGGTACGTGGGGCGGGAGAGGACGCCGTAGCGGGAGACGACCGGCGGGCGAGTGGAAGGGGTGTAAGCGGTAAGTTCGCGGGCTTTGGCGATGACCTGGGCGGAAGTTAGGGCGGGGCGGGCGACCAGGCGGGCGCGGTTGAGGGAGAAAACGGTTTCGCCGCCGAGGGAGGTTTGGACTTGGCCGGTGGGGGTGCACTGGAGCTCTTCTTCGGTTGCGAGTTGGATGTCGGGCTCGATGCCATCGTCTTCCCGGTTAGCGAGCCAGCGGGAGAACCAGGCGTAAGCGGCGAGGCGGCGGGGCTTCGAGTATCCGTGGCTGTCGTCACCTTCGACCATGCTGAGCTTATTGGCCTGGCCGAGTTGGTCATAGACGCGGAGGGCTTCGGCGTAGGTGGCGCGGGCTCCGCCGATGGGGAAGAAGTCTCGAATGGCCGAGAGGATGAGATAAGGCTTGCCGTTGAAGGCGTAGATGAAGTCGGGGAAGTCGAAGCCGGCGCTGATCCAGGGGGGGAGGTTTTGCTCGGCGTCCTGGGGGCCGAGTTGGGTGAGTAGAGACTTTGCCGATGTGATGTAGCAGCTCGGGGCGGCGACTTTGAGACGGTCGTCGACGGCGGAGAGGTAGGCGGTGAGGGTGCCGCCGCCGGAGTTGCCGGTGACGCCGATGCGGGCGGGGTCGACTTCGGGGCGGGCGGCGAGATAGTCGAGGGCGCGGATGCCGTCGTGGATCATGTAGCGGGCGAGGTTGTCTCCGGTGAGGAGGGTTTGGACGCCGAGCATGGAGTGCTCGCTGGTGGAGCGGACGAGCTTGGAGGCGCGGGTGTCGGGGTCGAAGAACTGCGAGCGTTCGCCGTGGCCGACGGGGTCCCAGGCGAGGGCAACGAAGCCTTTGGAGGCGAAGCTGCCGAGGGCGATTTGCCAGGCGTCATGGGCTTTGGCGCCGGACTCGTGGCCGAGGGGGAAAAGGATCGCTGGCGCGGGGCCGGAGAGGTTGTTGGGGATGTAGAGATTGGCGGTGACGTAGAAGCGGGGCTGGCTTTCGAAGATCACCTTTTCAATGCGGTACCTGCCGCGTTGAAGGGTCGAGACGGTGCGGGCGTTGAGGGGTGTTTTGGCGGGGAGGCCGCCGATGTTCTGGAGGATTTGGCGGCGGACTTGGGCGGCACGGGCTTGAAGTTCGGCGAAGGAGTTGATGACCGGGCGGACGGCGAGGTGGCGATTGGCTTCAGCGATGAGGAGTTGGGTTGTCTCTTGGGGGAGATCGCGGAGGTCACCGATGGGGCCGGTGAAATCGAGTTCGGCGGCGGGTTGGGCGGCGAGGACGAAGGGGAGGAGGAGCAAGAGCAGGCGGGGCATGGTTAGGGATATGGTATCTGAGAGAAGCTATGAGCACGAACACGACGCGTAGGCAGTTGATGGGAATGATGTTACTGGCGAGCAGGGGCTCGGCGCAGGAGGCATGTGGGAGCCTGCCGCCGATTCAGACGCCGAAGGCGCGAGCGGGGAGCCCGAACATCGTCTACATTTTGCTGGACGATACGGGGTTTTCGGACCTGCATTGCTATGGGTCGGAGGTGGC
>JBBRIO010000598.1:0-3305 GCA_038220855.1 Bryobacterales bacterium
ATGGGCGCGCGTTTTTGGAGGGTCAGGAGGGCTTCGAGCAAAGTCACGGAGTCCTTGCCGCCCGACAGGCCAACGGCAACGCGGTCGCCGTCACGAATCATGTCGAACTTTTTGATAGCCTCGCCCACTTTTCGAAGGAGCGTTTTTTCGAGTTCCAAGCCTTTCTATTATAGCCGCGAGAGTGCGGTAAACTTAAAAAAGATCGTTCGAGAGGAGAAGTGGCCGAGCGGTTTAAGGCACCTGTCTTGAAAACCGTCGTACTCGAGAGGGTACCGTGAGTTCGAATCTCACCTTCTCCGCCATCCTTGCGAGCTACCCCCTACTTCAGGTGTTCACGTACTAGTACTAGGTCTATTTCCCAATTGGAATGTTTTAGTACTTTGGTCATAATCGGTTCATACCAACTCCCCAGGAGATATTGATATGAACACTTTGACTTCCTTTATCGTTCGCCTTGCGCAGAATCGCAAAGGCCAAGACTTGATCGAATACGCCTTGATGGCGGGATTTGTGGCCGTGGCCGCCGGAGCGATCATGCCCGGGGTCTCGACCTCGATCAGCACGATCTTTTCTAAGGTGGCTTCCGCGATGACTTCAGCCGCTGCTACCTAAGGAATTGAGGGGAGGGGCGCGAAGCAGTAGCCCTTCTTTTTCAGGCCGGTTAGCAGAGGATCGAGCATGGGCCAATAAGGATCCCGTCGGGACCAGATGCCCAAGTGCATGACGAGGATTTCGTCTTTTCCGATGGAGCGCAGCGATCTTTCGAGTAAGCGGCGGTTCGGGAAAGCCTGGCTGGACAGTTCGTCTCCCAGGAAACCATTCGGCGTCCATCCTACATGTCGGAAGCCACAGGCTTGCGCCATACGGAGGACGCCGGGGGTTGTTTTGCCACCGGGAGCACGCCAGAGGGGGTCCAGATGTCGGCCGGTCATTTCGTGGAAGCGTCGGTCGACCCGACGAAGTTCCTCGCAGACGCCGGCTTGATCGAGCGAGTCGGGTTCGCCTCCTTTAAAGGGGACGTAGGCGACGCGACCGTTGGGAAGATCGCGTCGGAAATAGAAGTGGCGCCAGGTGTGGGAGCCGAACTTGTGGCCGTCGGCGACGAGCGAGCGCCAGAACGGGGTCCAGGCGACGTCCAGGGTTGTGTCGCCTCGCTTGGTCTTTTCATCGGCGAGGAAGAACGTGGCCTTGACTTGATGCTTCCGAAGGACGGCGGCGATCTGCTCGGCCGGCTCCATGTTGCCCGTGTCGATCGTGAGATAGAGGGTGCCCGTGCAGGCGGCGGACAGTTGAGCGGCGATCAGCAGTGCGGCTGCAAGGGGCTTCATCGGAAAGTTTGACGGGGTCCGTGGGCCGAAAGGTATATCCCGTGGGGAGACTTGCCGACCGCGATTTGTTGGATCACCTTTTTCGAAGCTAAATCGAGGACAGAGACTTTTCGGGCGAAGCGAGAGGTGAACCAAAGCTCCTTTTTATCGGCAGAGAGTTCCATGCAGTCGGGGCCGCCGGGGGCCTGGTAGCGATCAACGACGGTTAGGGTATCCTGGTCGATTTTGGTGATGACGGCATCGACGCGATTGGATTGATAGACGTGGCGACCATCACCGGCGGAAATGAAATTGTGAGCACCCTTGCCGGTGATGATTTTCTTGACTTGTTTGCGGGTTCGCCAGTCGATGACTTCGACGTAGTCCCGGCCCATGATGCCGATGAGTAAGTGTTTATCGTCGGGGGTCATCCAGATGCCGGAGGGGAGCGAGCCGACGGGCATCCGCCAGACTTCCTTCTGCGTTTTCAGGTCGATCGCCATCAGTTCGTTCGTATCTTGCAGGGTGATGAATACAAACGAAGACGACTTGTCGTAGGCCAGGTGGCTGGGAGTCTTGGCCGCCGGCAGGCGCTTGAGTAGCTTGAAATCGGTTCCGGAATAGATGTCGACGCGATGGAGGCGAAGCGAGCAGGAGACGAAATATTTGCCGTCAGGGCTGAAGCCGATCTGGTAGGGGTCAGCGATGTCGCGGATACGTTTTTTGATCTCGCCGGAGTTACGATCGAGGAAGACGAGCTCGTTGGAAGCGGCGTTGGCGACAATCAGGAACTTGTCGTCGGGGGTGGCGAGCAGATGGTGGGGTTCTTTGCCGATCCGGAAGCGCTTGGTCTCCTTGCGGGACTTTTGGTCGATCAGGGAGATCATCTCGTCGCCGGAGTTAAGGACTACGACGAGTTGAGCGGAGAGAGGTAGGGAGAGAGTGAAGAGGAGGAGCGCGACGTGGCGGATTGAAAAAGGCATAGTTCTCTCGAAGGGTACCATGGGGAATCCTTAACCTAGCCTCTCCCCCTAATGGGGTACCCTATGGGGGATGTTTTCTCGCCTCAGCCAGGGACAGTTTTTGGCCGGCGTCGTAATTTCAGGACTAGCGGTTTTCAGTCCGATGTTGCACGGCGCTCCTCACGATTGTCCTCAGGACGATCGTTGTACAACACTCAAGGCCTTTTTCTCAAAACACGGTAGTCCGCTCCATACCCACGCAGGGGCGTTTTTGGAGGCAGCGGACGAACATAAGCTCGATTGGCGATTGCTGCCCGCCATCGCGATGGTGGAAACAAGCGGGGGCAAACATGGAAGACCCAACAACGTGTTCGGCTGGAACTCCGGCCGCACCGGATTTAAAACCGTTGAGGCCGGGATTCAATACGTTGCGAGCCGGTTTGCACTTTCGCCGATTTACCGAGGGCGGACGGCGTTGGGGATCTTGACGGCCTACAACCCGGCACGGCAACAGTATCCGCCCAAAGTGATTCGGTTCATGATGCAGCTGACGCCAGCGCCGGTTCGATAACGCTAGCGGATCAAAAAGCCGAATTCCCGAATGGGTTCCGCATGGTCGGTACCGTAGAGGCGCAGCCAGTAACGTCCCACGGGGAGTGTCTTTTCGACCGGAAGAAGCGCCAATGGCGGTTCCACCGCTGGTAAGGAACGAGTGAGCAGGACGTCGCCCGAGTCTGAGGCGAGCTCGGCCCGATAGGAGGCGGCGGGGGTCAATCCGGCCAGTTCAATGCGCAGCAAAAGGGGCCGGCCGGCGGGTGCCTCAGGAAAAGAAGCGGCACGGATGGCTTGGAGTTCGAGAGTCACCGGAGGACCTCCGGGCGCCCCCGCCCGATAGGACATCGGGACCAGAACGACGGCCAGGAGCGCTGCGGCACCGAAAGCAAGAGCCGGGAGCGGACTGCGGATCCAGTCAAAGAATCGTTGGCCAAGTCCGGGCCGAACAGCGGCCAGCCGATCCTCGCGGTCCAGAACTGGG
>JBBRIO010000599.1:0-3283 GCA_038220855.1 Bryobacterales bacterium
AGATTACGGACAACCTGAAGGAGTATCAGGACCGCAAGAGCAAAGCGACGTTTCCCCGGGTTGGTCCGGTGGAGCAGCGGGAACTGGGCACGGCGTTCTACGACGCGATTTACTACGGAGCCGAGGAGTTACTGGCCAAGGCCGGTGGACGCAGGGCGCTGCTCGTGTTTTCGGATGGAGAAGACAATGCGAGCGCCCGCAATATGATGGAGACGATCGAAGCAGCCCAGCGGACCGGCTGCACCATCTTTTGCCTGCGGTACACCGAAGTGCGGAAGGGCGTTTGGAATGCGCGCAATAAGTACGGCCGGGGGGTGATGGAACGGATGGCGAGGGAGACCGGCGGGTTGGAGTTTGACGCTGGGGAAGCCAAGACGCTGCGGGACGCGTTTCAGCAAATCGGAGACATCCTGCGATCGTCTTACGACCTGGCCTACGGTTCTACGGCAGGCCCGGGCGACGGGACTTTTCGGAAGATTCAGATTCGTTGCAAGAAGCCCGGGGTGTCGATCCGGCACAAGACCGGGTATTTCGCCCGCCTCGATTAGTGCGGGTGCTTCAAGTAATGCTGGCGGAGTAAGTCCTTGCCGTAATCGTTGCCATTGGGGGTCCGCATGACGGTATGGATGTGTTCGTGATCCGGCAAAGTGGGGGCTTTCGAGAGGTGGCGGAGACCGACCGGGTTCTGATGGTCGAATTCGATCAGAATTACGGGACTGTGGACGCGATAGTAGTAGACGCTCTTTTCTTCGGTGCCGCCGATCCAGGCGAAGTGGGTGGCATCGATGTGTTTGCGGACTTCGTCGATTTTGATTTTGGCGTGGCCGGGGTCCATGGTGCCGACGTAGGCGCCGACCAGGTCGAGTAAGTGCTGCTTTTGCGCGGCGGTCATGGCGGAGCCGGGGAGGCCGGCGTAGTCAAGAACCAGATTGTCCTTGAACGCTTCGCCGAGATTGTAGTTCTTGGTTTTGTTGGATTCGAGGATCACCTTCTTCTGTTGGTCGGGGGCGAAGGACTGGACGAGGCGGAGGCCGAGAGCCTGTTCGTCCTGCAGAATCGTGGTTCCTTTGTATTTGCCGGAGGTGGCGATGACGGGCTCGGAGCCGAGGAAGGTGGGGGTCATGACGACTTGGTCGCCGAGGACGAAGTAGTTAATGATGAGGTGGTGGCCGTCGAGTTGCCAGCCCCAAGGCTTATCATTCGAATGGGCAGCCGAAGGCTCGCCCATCAGAGTGACCCAGTATTCGCCTTCGCCGTAGCGGACGAAGTCGTTGTTATTGAGTTCGCCGAGGGTCTCGTTCAGGTGCATGATATCGCGGGAGAGTTGGAGGCCTTTGGCGCTGAGGGAGGCTTTGAGGAGGCCGAATGCGGCGTCTTTCTGGGGATCGGACATGTCTTTGAACTTCATGCCTTGGCGGACATAGAAATCCTGGTTCATCCATTTGCGCCATTCGATGTCGTCGACGGGGAAGGTTGTTTTTTGGCGTTGGGCGGGGGTGAGGGAGGCGAGGAAAGCGACGGCGGCGCGGCGCGCGGGTTCGGTGGAGACTTTGGTGGATTTGAGGGCGAAGAGTCCAGGTTGGACGGTACCGCTCGTGGTGACCCCGCGAAACGGTTCGGCGAGGCCGGTTTTTTCGGCGGCGAGGGAGCGTTGGCGGAAGGCTTCGTTGGGGACTTGGGAGTAGGCAACGAACAGGAGGGAAGCAGCGAAGAGAACGGCCCAGAGGCGAGGGTGCATGGTGATGCGCTAAATACTACCACAAGCATGCGAAACCGTTAATTGGGGGGACTGATGACTCCGATGGCTTGCCAAGTGCTGCGTTGGCCGGAAAGGCTTTGGACGGCTGTCCAGATTGCTTTTCTGATCTGCGAGGACGCGGCAAAACGATAGGGAAGGGTGAGCGTGAGCCGAGGGCCGACGCGCGAAACCGCGGCACCGGTGACGTCGAGGCTGCATAGCGAGTTGCTCAAGACGCCGGGGCCAAGGAGGGGCCGGTTGGTGAGACCGGTGGCCAGACCGGAATCTGGAAACAGGTACAGCTGATTCGACGGATTATGGAAGGCGAGGTAGCATCCGTCGCGGGCGTCGAGAGAGTTATTTATCAAGACCCAAGCGGTTTCGATATTGCGGGCATCGGTTTGATCGTCAAAGGTGAAGGAAATAAGGGGGTCGAGCAGGTTGGTGGCGGAAGGAGAAACGGTTACCGGGCGAGGGAGGGTGACCGGGCCGGGGACGGTATGGGTACCGATGATCCCCCAGCCATAGGTCCGGCCGATGGTGTCTCGCGCGGCGGCGTAGACAAGTTTCGGGCCGGCGAAGGCGGGGTTGAATGCAACGTTGAGACGAAGTTCGGACGAGAAGCTGATGTTGTTGTTAAAGAAGCCGGGTGGGGACGAACCGGAGCCGAAGACGGTGCATTGCCCGTTGCTGACCGACGCTCCACTGCCGAGGGTGAGCGGGGCCGAGAGTGCTTCAGGACCGGCGTCGGAAACCAGATAAAGAACATTGAGGGGGAAGGAGTAGGCGATGTAGCAGGCGGCGCGCCCGTCGAGAGCATCGCGGATGAGGAGATTGACGACGCCGATGGTGGAGAATCCTCCGAATGCGCTTACGTTGGCGCTAAATATATTGGACAGCCCAGACGAAGCTACGACCGGTGCGGCGAAGACGCGAGGTGCCAATGCCCGTTCCTGGACGACCTGGACCTGGGTACCGCCGACGAGGAAATAGCCAATGCGAGTCGTCGAGATCGACAAGTTCTCGGCGACCTGCAACCAAAGTGTGGTGGGGCCGGTTCCGGAGCGAGTGGCGGTCGTGATCCAGTCTGGTAGTCCTTCAACTGTCCACGAGGTCGGCAAAGGGGAGGGGAGAACATTGAGAGGGAGGGCGGTAGCCGCAGCGGGCAAGAAGGTGTAGGAGGGGGTGATCTGGATACGATCGAGGATTACGATGGGGACGTCAACAGATAAGCTGCCGACGGTGGCGCGAAGTTTGTAGGTGCCCGGCACTGTGCCGGCCTGAACGGTAACCGCGGCTCTGCCGGAAGAATCGGTCATGGCAGGCGGCGCCAGGAGAGTGAGTCCGATAGAGGGTTCAACCGTCCATTGAATCGCTTGATTGGATGCGCCCACCGCGCGGACAACGATGGGAGTGCTGGCCGCGTTGCGGGCGAGGGTTTGACCGCCGCCTTCCACCACCCGGAGGGAGGGGACGCCGTCAGGAAATATGGTGACAGCGAGATCGTTCCCAACGGGCCCGAGATATCCGCCGACTTTGAGGTGG
>JBBRIO010000600.1:0-3274 GCA_038220855.1 Bryobacterales bacterium
GATCGTGATGTCCTTTCTCATACTGGCTCCTAAAACTCGACTAACAACTAGACGAAGAGACCGCTAACGCTGGTCTCTTCATGAATGGACTGAATGGCTTGGGCGAGCAGCGGGGCTACAGAGAGCTGCTTGATCCGACCCGAAACCAACGCGGCTTCCCGAAGGGGGATGGAGTTTGAGAACACCACCTCTTCGAGACTCGAATTTCTAATGCGCTCAATGGCTGGTCCCGACAAAACAGCGTGGGTAGCGCAGGCGCGGACACTTTTGGCTCCGCTGTTCAGGAGCGCTTCGGCCCCTTTCACGAGAGTACCCGCGGTATCGATAATATCGTCCACGAGCAGGCAAGTCTTGCCGCGGACGTCGCCGATGACGTGCATGATCTCGGCGATATTGACGTCTTCCCGGCGTTTATCGACGATGGCCAAGGGCGCGTTGAGCCGTTTGGCAAAGGCACGGGCGCGTTCGACGCCGCCGGCATCGGGGGAGACAACCATCAGATCGGGGATATTCACTTGCCGGTAGTACTCGATCATGACCGGAGCGGCGAACAGGTGATCGACGGGGATGTCAAAGAAACCTTGAATGGGGGCGGCGTGCAGATCGAGGGCCAGGACGCGATTGGCGCCGGCGCGTTCGATGAGACTGGCGACCAACTTGGCGGAGATGGGCACGCGGGGTTTATCTTTGCGATCCTGGCGCGCGTAGCCGTAATAGGGCAGGACGGCGGTGATACGGTCGGCCGAAGCGCGCTTGAGGGCGTCGATCATCAGGAGCAGTTCCATGATGTTGGTATCGACGGGGCAGCAGGTGGGCTGGACGACAAAGACGTCGGCGCCGCGGACGTTTTCTTTGATCTGGAGGTAGATCTCACCATCGGCGAAGGAACGCACCGGCGCTACCCCGAGGTCGGTGTCGAGGCACTCGCAGATTTCCGTCGCGAGGGCGGGGTGGGAGTTGCCGGTGAATATCTTGAGTTTGTCGAATCTCATCGCGCGTACCGGCTTCGAGGCGGCCACTGGTTCAGGTCTGTATGTTCTTGGAGAGCTTTCGCCCAGGAGGTTTGGTACTGGCGGCGCGACAAAGTGGTCGCGGCGTAGACGCGCGCGGAACCGAAATGGCTCTTGGCTGCCCGTACCTCCTCCGCAGTGCGGAAGAATCCAAAGAGAGCGGAGCCGCTACCCGTCATACGGGCTGGGGCTGCTCCCAATTTCTTAAGTTTTTTGAGGGTAAGATCGAGCTGAGGGTGTTGGGGGAAGACTACCCGTTCGAAATCGTTTTCGTTGCAAGTCCTGGCTTGGCTAGAAGACAGGGATTTCCCCTGCTCCCAAGCGCGTGCCTGGAAACTACCAATGTAGCGGGCGACGTGATCGTCTGTCAATTTTCCGTTACCGGCGCGGTCGAAGGCTCGATAGGCTTCGGGGGTGGAAACGTGAATCTGATGGGCCACCACGAGGAGGTGTTGTTTCGGTGATTCCGGGAGGGGATAGAGTTCGGTACCGCGACCGAGGCCGAGCGCCTGTCCGCCATAAAGGAAGAAGGGGACGTCGCTGCCGAGGATAGCGGCAATTTCGTGAGCTTGACCGGGGCGCAGCGGTTTGCCGGTTAAGACAGGAAGAGCGAGCAGGACGGCGGCGGCGTCGGTGGAGCCACCGCCGAGTCCGCCGCCCAGGGGAATGCGCTTGATGAGTTTACAGTGGAGGTGGCCTTTGGCCCCGGAAGCGGCGAGGACGGCACGAGCGGCGCGGAGGACGAGATTGTCGGGGACGTCAAAATCGGCTTCGAGCGACGGTTCGGTGGCCCGCCCGGGAGTAAAGAACAGCTCGAGCGAATCGGCCAGCGAGATGGTCTCGAAGATGGTTCGGAGTTCGTGGAAGCCGTCGGCTCCGCGGTTGAGAACCGTGAGGAGCCGATTGATTTTGGCGTAGCAGGGGACGCGAACGTAGCGGGTCTCGGCCACGGGACGATTAATAGTGAAGCAGGGAGTGGACAGGACGTCCGCCCAGCTTCGATTGGCCGTTCAAGAAGTCCAGTTCGATAACGAACGAGAGGCCGACGACGATTCCGCCGAGGCGTTCGACGAGCGCGGCGACGGCGGCGGCGGTGCCGCCGGTGGCCAGGACGTCATCGACGATAAGGACGCGCTGGCCGGGGGTGACGGCATCGCGATGGATTTCGAGGGAGTCGGTGCCGTACTCGAGAGCGTACTCGACGGCCTCGACGGCGGCGGGCAACTTCTTCGGCTTCCGGACGGGAACGAAGCCTTTGCCGAGCGCCTTGGCGACGGTGGGGGCGAAGAAAAAGCCGCGGGCTTCGATGCCGATGACGACGTCGACGTCAGCGGGTTGGACGGAGGCGACGAGGCCATCAATGACCTGGGCAAAGCCCGGGCCGTCTTTCATCAGGGTGGTGATGTCGTAGAAGAGAATGCCCGGTTTGGGCCAGTCCGGGATCTCCCGGATTAATTGCTTTAGGTCGCTCATGGGTAACAGCCTCCAATTGTAGCAATCGGAGTTGCCGACGGCTCCCGCGGCGCACAACTTTCGGAGGACAATTGGGTTCTATGGTCTCGATGCCCGTACGCGCCTTTTGGATCCTACTGTTCGTGTGCCTTGTGGCAGGAACTGCTTTTCCCCAATGCACCAGTGTTGCCTTGAACAACAACGGGGCGTTTGCGGCGGTGGGAGGGGGCAACGGGACGTTCAATGCAACCGGTACGCCTTCGACTTGTAACAAGACGGTGGCGTCGAACGCGGAGTGGATCTCGATTTCGTTCGGTGGCGGGACGGCGAACCCTTCGACGATTGGCTACAACGTGCAGGGGAACACGACCGTGCAGCAGCGGGTGGGGACGATTTCGGTGAATGGCGGCTTGGCGACGTTCACGGTGACGCAGCCGGGGATTACCTGCACCAACAGTCTGTCGCCGAACAGCGCCTCGGCGGCGAATACTGGCGGGTCCGGATCGACTTCGATGACGACGCAGAATGGCTGTTCCTGGACGGCAGTTGCCAACGATGGCTGGATTCAGGTGAACCCCACGGCGGGGATGAACAGTGGGGCGATCAGCTATAGCGTGTCGGCGAACCCGGATGCGGCTTCGCGGACGGGGACGATCACGATTGGGTCGGCGACCTTTTCGATTACGCAGGGGGCGGCTTGCAGTTTTGCGCTGAGCCCGACTTTTGCGAGTGTGCGGTCGGCGGGGGACGTGGGGACGATTACGGTGACGGCGACGAACTCGGCATGCACCCGGAACGCTTCGAGCGATGCG
>JBBRIO010000601.1:0-3256 GCA_038220855.1 Bryobacterales bacterium
GGCCGAGATCGGCGATGGAGGCGTGTCCGTATTGGAAATAAAAGCTTTCGAGGAACTTCGAGGAGTCATGCGTTTTCACCCAGGCGAGGGAGTCGACGATGGAGTCAGCCGAGCGGCTGTAGCGAGCGAGGGCGTATGCGCTCTTTTCAGGGGCGAGGGGCGCGACCGAAAGAATGCGGCGTTCCGGGGGAGGGGCTGGCATACTGAATACTTCATTATGATGCAACTGAAAGTCAGAAGGCTTGTCTCCGACGCGGTACTGCCCGCTTATGCCCATGGTCCGTTGGAGGACGCCGGGATGGATCTGTGTTCGGTGGTGGATGCGGTGTTGGAACCGGGGGTTCCGCAGGCGGTGGCGACGGGGCTATCGATTGAGCTGCCTCCGGGTTACGAGGCGCAGGTGCGACCGCGGAGCGGCCTGGCGTTCAAGCACGCGATTACGGTTCCGAATAGCCCGGGGACGATTGATCCGGGGTATCGGGGCGAAGTGAAGGTGATTCTGCTGAACCTGGGGAAGGCGGCGTACGCGATCACCAAGGGCGACCGGATTGCGCAGATGGTGATTGCGAAGTACGAGGGCGTGGAGTTGGTGGAGACCGAACTGAGCGAGACGGCGCGGGGCGAGGGTGGCTTCGGGAGTTCGGGCCGTTAGATCTGGGGTTTTTTCTGGAGAGCCTGGCCTTGTTTGGCCAGGTACATGCCGAGGCCGAAAGCGATGAACCCGCCGGTGGCGCTGATGAGGTACTGGCCAAAGGTACGCCAGTTGTAGCCGAGGAAGGGGAGGACGCGGGTGGGGTCATCGGGGTCGACGGGGAAGTCGTATTCCTGGCCGACGACGATGGAGGCGCCCCGATATTTGCGGCGTGCTTCGTCTTCCGAGGCCGCCTGGACGGGCGTCGTCAACTGGGTGCGTTGTTCGCCGATGTCGGAGAGATAACTCAGCTGGAGCTGAAAGGCCCAGCCGGTCGCGGTCTTGTATCCGACGTCGTTCTTCAGCACTTTGGCGCGGACCCGGGGGGCCTGCTGGAGTTGGTAGTAGGGCTTCCAGGCGCCGAGCATCGCGACGCCGACGAAGAAGACGCCGCTGAAGAGCATGACCTTGCCCGCGGTGCGGAGAGGGTGGGCCGGGGTACGGGGGAGAAGCGCCATAAGTCTAGTTCGAGTCTCGCAGATCCGGCCATAAGATCGGTGAATCGGATTCCGATTTCTGTTGCGAACGGTTGAAACAGGCGTAATATCGCAATTGGATCGAGCAATTACTGGGGCTCGGAATGTAGGGCGCCGCCGGGGAGGACAGGGCGGCAACGATCCATAGGAGCCTTGTATGTTGATTGCATTTTTGCTGTCGCTATTGATTGCGACGGTGGCGGCGGCTGTGATTTCGCTGCTTTCGCTGCACAAGATTGGACCGACCGAAGTGGGTCTGGTGACGCGGAGATTCTCCGCGAAGAAATTGGAGAACGACAACGCGATCGCCTTCGCGGGCGAAGCCGGCTATCAGTCGGAGTTGTTGATGCCGGGGCTGCGGTTTAAGCTTTGGCTGGTTTATGCGGTGGATAAATATCCGTGGGTACAGGTGCCGGCGGGTCAGCTTGGCGTGGTGATTGCGCAGGTGGGTGAGCCGTTGCCGACCGGTGCGAAGAGCGCGATCTACAAGCCGGTGTTTGGGCAGTTTTCTGAGCTGGACGCGTTTGTGAACGGTGGCGGTCAGAAGGGTGTTCAGCGCCCTGTGTTGGGACCGGGCACGACGCTGCCGCTGCATCCGATTGCGTTTATGGTGATCACGCGGGACCGCGTTTTTGGGCGGCCCGTGTCGGAAGAGTTGTTGCGGCAACAGCCTTTGACACCGATGTCGTTCGGGTTGACGCCGGCGGACCTGGAAGTGGTCCGCATTGCGCGGGACGCGAATTCACAGGCCGATATGGTGGGCATTGTTTCGACGCTGGAGGGCGATCCGCTTTCGTCGGGCGACATTGCCAACCGATTAGGCCAGTTTGAAGACATAGCGGAGATGGAACGCGACAACTCGGCCAGTGACGCTGAGCTGATTGAACGCCTGTTTAGCAATAAGAACGAGCTGCACAACAACTATCAGGACTTTCAGGGATTTTTGGACCATGGCGGTCGCATTGGATTGCAACACGACCCGCTGCTGTATGGGGCCTACATTCTGAACCCGTTTTTGGTGCGGGTGGAGAAGGTTCCGATGCTGGTAGTAGAGCAGGGCCAAGTGGCGGTGGTGAAGGCCTATGTGGGTCTCGTGCCGTCCGACACTTCTGGCGTTGATTTCAAATTCGGCATGCTCGTGAGGCCCGGCCATCGGGGCATCTGGCAGGAGCCGCTAAGGACCGGCAAGTACCCGATCAACCCTTACTGCTACAAGGCCGAACTGGTCCCGACGGCGATCCTGACGCTGAACTGGGCGGACCGGGTTTCGACGGCGCACAATCTGGATTCGAAGCTCGAACAGATTGTGGCCAAGAGCTCGGAAGGCTTCGTCTTCAAGATGGACTTGCAGGTGCAGATTCACATCCCCGATACCCGTGCGCCGCGGGTGATCTCAACCGTGGGTTCGATTCGAAATCTAGTGGACGAGGTGTTGCAGGCGGCGGTGGGGAACCATTTCCGCGACACGCTGCAATCGATGCCGGCGGTCCGGTTTGTGGAAACGCGGCAGCAAGTCCAGCGGGAGGCTTTCGTGCGGATTAGCGAACAGATTGAAACGTACTTTGTGGAGACGCGGGGCGTATACATTCAGGACGTGATTCTGCCGCAGGATCTGGTGAAAGTGCTGACCGAGCGCGAGATCGCCAAGCAGGAGATTGCGACGTTTGAGCAGCAGAAGCAGGCGCAAATGCAGCGGATTGAGACCGAACAAGCTCGCGGAACGGCGGACATGCAAGCCGAACTGGCGAAGTCGAAGGTTGGCGTGACGATCAAGACGAACGACTCGAATGCGCGGAAGGCGGAAGCCGATGGCGAATCGTTCTACATTGAACAGACGGGCACGGCCAAGGGCGCGGAAGTGCGAGCGGTAGGATTAGCGAAGGCTGAGGCCTACGACGCGCAGGTGAAGGCGTTTGGCGCGAATGCCACGGCAATTGTGAACGGCATCGATGCGATTGCCAAGAGCGGTATGCCGATTGTGCCGAATATTCTCGTGACGGGCGGGAACGCTTCGTCCTTGGATGGATTAGCCGCCGTTCTGATGAAGTACATGAGTGCCGGAAAGTAGTTCATCAGAACGGCGGCTAAT
>JBBRIO010000602.1:0-3232 GCA_038220855.1 Bryobacterales bacterium
GGAGCAGTTTGCGGGGATTTGCTCGGAATCGGACGGGATTCGAGATTGCAGTACAGGATCTGAAAGGCGGTCTGCACTCAGTTGCGCTGGCCACGGTGAAGAGGGTGACCGACGAGAAGGCTTCGTTGATGCCGGTGGTGACGGCGTCCGAGGAAGAGGTACAGAATGTAGTGGCATTTTTGGCCGGGTTGACCGGGGTGAAGCCAGGCGCGGTGGTGGTGGCGGCGGCGGGGAAGCCAGGCGGCATCGACTTCGCGCGGATCGTAAACCCGAAGCCGGGGGACTGGCTGACGTATAACGGCAATCTGAGTGGGAATCGGTATAGCCCGCTCGCTCAAGTGAACCGGACGAACGTGGGGAAGCTGGCGCTGCAGTGGAGTTTTTCGATTCCGTTGTGGACGCAGTTTTTACCGGACACGCCTTACTACCACGAGAATATGCGGTATTTCGGGCTGGAGACGGTGCCGCTGGTGGCGGATGGAATCATGTACGTCACCGGGCCGAACCAGGTATTTGCGTTAGGGGCGGCGACCGGGCAGCCGATTTGGCAGTACTCGCGGCCGCGGACGAAGGGGCTGGTTTCGGATCCGTCGCTGGGGACTAACCGTGGCGTGGCGCTGCTTGGAGAGAACGTGTTCTTCGTGACGGACGACGCCCATTTGCTGGCGTTGAACCGGACGACGGGGCACCTGGTATGGGAGACGATTCTGTGGGACGAGCCGCAGAAGTACGGCGGGACGATTGCGCCGTTGATTGTGAAAGATATGGTGGTGGCCGGGGTGGCGGGGGGCGACTGGGGCATTCGCGGGTTTGTGTCGGCGTATAAAGCCGGGACGGGCGAGCGGGTGTGGCGGCAGTGGACGGTGCCGGCGGCGGGCGAACCGGGGATTGAGACGTGGCAGGGCGGGGGGCACAAGTTGGGCGGAGGGTCGACTTGGTTGACGGGCTCGTATGACGCTGCGTCGGATACGCTGTACTGGGCGACCGGCAACCCCTGGCCGAACTCGGACGATCGGGAGCGGGGCGGGGACAACTTGTATACGGACAGCGTGTTGGCGCTTGAATCGGGGACCGGGAAGATGAAGTGGTACTACCAGTTCACGCCGCATGACACGCACGATTGGGATGCCACGGAGCCGAACGTGTTGGTGGATGTGCCGTATCAGGGTAAGCTGCGGAAGTTGCTGCTGCATGCGGATCGGAACGGATTTTTCTATGTGTTTGACCGGACAGACGGGAAGATTTTGCTCGCGAAATCGTTTCTGCACAAGATGACTTGGGCGAGCGGGGTGGGCAGCGACGGCCGGCCGGTGCGGCTGCCGCCGAGCGAGTTGGGTTGCCCGGACCACGCGACGAACTGGAACGGGACGGCATTTAGCCCGGTCACTAAGCTTTACTACGTGATTGCGATTGAGAAGTGTACGGTGAATTTGACGCCGGGGAGTTGGAAGAACGGGCGGCCGGCGGAGGACCCGGGGAAGAAGTATCTGCGGGCGCTGGACATTGAGACGGGCAAGATTGCCTGGGAGGTGGGGTTGGAAGGGCCGGTGGATGGCAAGCGCGTGGCGGGGATCTTGGGGACGGCGGGGGGGCTGTTGTTTTACGGCGATCCGAGCGGTTACTTTGTGGCGGCGGACGAGCGGAACGGGAAGACGCTATGGCGGGTGCCGCTGCATGCGACGATTAAGACCTCGCCGATGACTTACACGGTGGACGGGAAGCAATATGTGACGTTGGCGGTGGGGTCGAACGTGATGACGTTTAGCGTGGAGCGATAGGCTGCCAAGGCCGTACGGATATGGCGACGAGTAGAAGCCGGCGCGCGCGGGCGTCCAAAAGGCGGAAGCGCCGGATGGACGCCGTGGAGCACGACCTGAGCAAGGAGCAATGGACGGCGCTGCAGGCGGCGTGGAGCGGGTGCGCTTATTGTGGCGCAGTCGACAAAGCGTTGCAGCGCGACTGCGTGTTGGCGCTGTCTCGGGGCGGACGGTATACGCTCGAAAACATCGTGCCGGCGTGTGGGGCTTGCAATACGAGCAAGTGCAATGACGAGGTGACGGGCTGGCTTCGGCGGAAGCGCCTGAATGAGGGCGCTTTTCTGCTGCGGTACTCGCAGATCAAGACGACGCTGGCGGTGCATTTCGTTTCCAGGGTGGACGACCGGGCGGAGAGCGTCTGAAAAGTCCTTCTTTCTGGACCATGGTGGGTTTGGGGTAGTCCTAGCGTTTGGATTAAAACAGGTCTTCCTGCAGGTCGATGGTCTTGAGTTTAGACCAGTCATTGGGGGTGGCGCGCAGGAAGAGATAGTAGTCCGCTACGCCGTAAAGCCGGTCATGGGTCCAATCGAACCGGCCATTCAGAATGACGCGGAGGGGGATACCGGGCCGAAGAATCGCCAGACGGCGATCCGGCCGGATGGGCTCCCCGAAAGCCGCGCGGCAGGCTCCACCGCGCAGGAAGATCTCATACCCTTCGTCGCCCGGGGTAAGGTGGAAAACCTTCGTAAAGGAATCCCGTCCGGTCCAGCCGACGGGCATCTTTTCGAGCTCGGCCGGGTCCGCGGGCGCAAGCACGCGCGCCTCTGGATGAGTCCGCCAATATAGCTTTTTGTGCCACTGATCGCGGAAGCACGCCGTGTATAGTTCCATATCAGACCGCGGGCCGGGGTTGCGCTTGGCTGGTGGGATCGAAGGTCAAATCAAGCGGCTCCCGGGAGACCTTCAACCGCTTGATTGTGGTGGCGCGCCGCAATTTTTCGCCAAGCCAACGACGGCCGCGTGGCATCCCGCTCAGCAGTATGAGCGAGACGACACTCCTTCCCTGAGGGGCGGCGGACGAGGCGTCGAGGATAACGAGAGGAGCACTCATGCCTCAGTGTAGCCAGAGTCCGCAAGCTGCGTTAAGTTCGGATTGGGGGATGGATGAGATCGAGATCCATCAGGCTTGCCCCGCTGAGCGGCAGTTTGTCGAGGAACGTCATTGTCTCTTCGACGCTCGAGAAGTTGATGCAACCCAAGCCCTGATTTCTCTCTCGCGGAATAGGCTTCCGTTCGCCAGCCGGTTAGCCGGGCTGCGGGATGGCCGCACCATCGGCTCGAGGGTCCGACGCGGCGGTGTTCACCTTCGTCTTTCCGTTGTGCATGACCGCGTTCCCCCGGCCCATCCGGGCGCTATAAGGCTGGGCGATGGTAATCTGGTGCCCCTTTGAAGAGAGCTCGCGGAGGGTGTCGAG
>JBBRIO010000603.1:0-3230 GCA_038220855.1 Bryobacterales bacterium
AACAGTATGCTAACCAGCAGCCGGACCTTGCTATCGAACCGCTGCTCCAGATACTCGTATGCCGTGTAGACGTTCGCCCGATGAAAAATCGGCACGGCGGTCATACTCAAGATCACCATGGCAATCGGCAGTCCGAGATAAAACTGAATGAAGCGCATCCCATCGACATAGGCCTGCCCGGTCGTCGAGATAAACGTAATGGCCGACGCCTGGGTCGCCATGATCGACAGCGCCATCGCGTACCACGGCATCGTCCGGCCCGCGCGCAGATACGAATCAGTAGTCTGCTTGCCCCGTGCGCGCCAGAGGCCATAGGAGATAATGCCGCCCAACGTCAAAAAAAGGACTACCCAGTCGAGCGACCTCATGACCACGCCCTTCCGAACCAGGCAAACAGCCCGATCAGCACGACCAGATAGAGCAGTACCGCGGTGTAGACTCGCGACCAGGTTTTCAGGAATGGAGGCGGTTCTTCAATCATGGTTTGCCGGCAGACAGGAGATTAGCAAAGATCCGAAACGCGCCCGGAACCCCGTTGGGTAATTGACGGAACCAACTGAGAGGCGTGAAGACGTAGGCACCTTTGCCGATAGGCGTGTAAAGCGTACCACCGGTCATCGGTTTTTCCCCCGGGTCATGCATCGTGAATAGGCTCGTGTAGCGCGGGTCAACGTTAGTTGCAAAATACAGCCCGCGCTCCTGCACCCAGCCCTCGAAATCCTTGTCCGTGATCTGATTCGGTTTCTGCATCAACGGATGCGTGGAGAGAAACTCAACCGGCGCTTCCTCCACCGTCACGCGCTCATTCGAAGTCGTAAACGGATAAGGACCCGCCTTATCAAGAATCTTCGGATTCCCCCCCCAAAAGCCGCCTTCGACGACGTTGTATTGGACGACCACCGTTCCTCCGGCCGCCGCGAAATCGTACACGCGCTGAATGTTCGCCCGCAAGTCCGGCCGTGTGTTGAAAGCCCGTACCCCGGTCACAATCGCGTCGAACTGGTCCAGCTTGCCCGAAGCCAAATCAGTCGGCGAAAGCATCGAGACGACGCAGCCCAATTGACGCAACGCCTGCGGCACCTCGTCCCCCGCGCCCATCACGTAGCCGATGTTCTTAGAGAGCGTCCGCACGTCCATCCGCACCGCCTTCGCCGACGCCGCGCTGAAGACGGCCTGGGGCGCGATATGGGGATATTCGATCGACAGCATCGACAGGGCCGACTCCTTTCCGCCGACTTCAACAGATGCGCTCAACTCCGCCCGGGATTCGCCCTGCGGCGGCAGAACCGTGAAATTCACGGTCGTTTGTTCTGCGGCTTCGTTGAGCGAAAACGGCTGCTGCGCCGGCGTCACCGACCAACCCGACGGCACCCGCAACTTCGCCACGCCGCTGACTTTGGGCCGCATCGCCGTAACCTGCACCGCTACTTGACGCGGCTTGGCATCGGCAAACAAAAACGCCTTTTCGCTCAAGGAAACCGTCGCGGGCGGCGTAAACACCAGCGGCCGGGTCAGTTCGCCGTAGATCCGATCCGTATACCGGTGCATCACCGGGCGAGTAAACTCGATCGCCTGCCCGGCCACCGTTAGTTGGAAGCGCGCCTGCAAGGCAGCCGGCTCTTCGGCATTCCGGAGTACGGCCGGATCCTCGATCGCGTACATCGCTTCGAGCTTCGGTTTCGCCAGCCAGTATTGGCGAGTGAACGGCTGCGAGGCCGGAACCGCCACCGCCGCCGGCACCACTTCGTTCACTCCCTGGGCCAGCGGCTTGTTGACCGCCATCGGCTCCACAATCGTGGTTCCGTTCCATTGCACGGGCATTGATGACCGGTTGATCGCGAGCAGCCGCACATTGAGCGGCTCTCCGGGCACGGCATAAAACTTATCGGCGCTAGCATCGAGGAATAGGCCCAGGCAATCGGCGATCGTCTCGTCCAGCGTGTGGAGCTTATCGGCAATCGCCGGATGGCTCAGCTTCGTCATCGCCTGACGGGCTGCTAATAACGTGGCTACCGTCTTCTCCGGATGGCGCGGATCATAGCCCGCCTTGGCCTGGGCCAGCAGTTTGGCCGTCTCGGCGCTTCCGGGAACCCGCGCCCACGTCGTATCGACGCCGTCCAGCAAATCGTTCGTCGCCGGGTCACCGGCCACGTTAACGAAATAGTTCATCTGTGCGCCGCGATCCTCTCGGGCGCCCATCGCCTGGCTCCGATGCTGACTCCGTGAAATCCCGGCGACCTCGCCAAAAGACAAGCCGGTAATCGGGTCAAAGGCACCCAAGTTCAGGCCGATCTTATTCGGCATCTTCTCGGCTTCGGCCTGCATTTGCGGGGTGAACGAAGGAACGTTCAGCAGCAGCCGTTTCGTCCGCCAAGGCTTCAGCTTTTGCTCCGGAAAACGAGCCGGGTCCGCCGCCGCAGCAAAGGCTTCGCGGCCAAGAATCGACGATGCCTGGTGCTGGCCGTGGCCGTCCCGGGGCGTGCCGGAGAAGCGCAGCACGATCACGTCCGGCTGAAAATAGCGGATCGTGTAAACCACGTCGCCGAGCACCTTCTCCCGGTCCCATTTCGTAAGCGTTTCAACAGCCGTTTTGGTAAAGCCAAAATCCACGGCGCGGGAGAAGAATTGTTCGGCACCGTCCACGCGCCGCGCCGCGAGTAACTCCTGCGTCCGAATCACCCCCATCAGTTCCCCTTGCTCGCTGCCGATCAGGTTCTGCCCGCCCTCGCCTCGGGTCAGCGAAAGGTAGGCGGTGCGCAGTTGACGGCCCCGCGCAAAGTAAGCCAAAAGCGCAGTATTTTCGTCGTCCGGATGCGCGGCAATCATGAGGACGTTGCCAACGGTTTGCAGGCGTTCGAGCGACAATTGAATCTTGGCCGAGCCCGTGATGGGACGCTGGCCGAACGCAAAAGAAATCAATCCTAGAGAGAAAAGGAAAAAGCGAAATAAGTGCATTCGTATCTAGTGTACCCGCAGCATCGCCGCGAGTATTAAACTTGTCGCATGGTCTACTTGCTCCTTCTCGTAGCCGGCGCCCTTTGTGCCGCTGATTCCAACTGGCCCCAATGGCGTGGACCAACCTCGCAGGGCAGCGCACCCACCGCCAAAAACCTCCCGGTCAAATGGAGTGAGACCGAAGGCGTCCTGTGGAAAACGAAAATGCCGAGTTGGAGCGCCGCGACGCCCGTCGTCTGGGCCGATACCGTCTATGTCACCACCGCCGAGGCCGG
>JBBRIO010000604.1:0-3230 GCA_038220855.1 Bryobacterales bacterium
TGAACACCGAGTATCCCTCTTGCCATGCGAACGCGCGGAGCGCGGGGAACGTGTCATGCACCCAATTCGATGACCGCGCCTTGACGGTGCGCATCAAGTCCGAGATGGTCGAGTCGGGCCGCCACCGCAGATACATATGGAAGTGGTCTTCTACGCCGCCGATGTCGTAGAGCACGCCCTTCTCGCCCCGCACGATGCCGCCGATGTACGGATAGAGCCGCTCGGTGACTTCGCGCGTGATCCACGGAGTCCGGCCCTTCGTGGAAAAGACGATGTGGAGCAAAAGTTGGGAGTAGGTGCCGGGCATGGGGAATCCTTCGCCCCGCCGGGGCGAGGCGAGAATAAACCGATGACCTTTCCACGGGTTCCGCGTCGAGCGGCTGCGCCGCCGCGCCGCTCCACCCGTGGCTACAGCCCGACGCCCCGCTGGGGCGTTCAGAGACGATCAGAGTCCGGCTGCGCCGTCCTCGATCTGCATGGCGGACGCGAGAGCGAGTGCGTTGCTGCCTAACATCATTTGACAGGCGAGAACTTATCGAGGATAATGAGTCTATGAAACAGCAAGCCAAAACTGAGTCGCCCGCCGCTACTGAAACAAACCGGCAGACTTTGCTGACGATCCTTGAGCGGCTGCTCGACGGCGTGGATGGATATGAATCAGAGCATGGCGACTTGCGTTACTGGGATCCCAAGGCCGTGGCGGAAGCGCGACGGCTGATTGCGTCTGTGCCTGCAGAGCGATGAAAACTAAAGCCGCGCGTACAGACGTGTAGGAAGCATCACTCTTTTACGGGTTGCCCGGCGTACTTCTTGCGCAGAAACTCATAGATCTCAAGTTGGACGTCTTTAGGTTGGCGGCGGATCAGTGCCATCGCGCTGATCGCGTCACGGGACGTTGGTACTTTGAGATTGGACTTGTCCTTGTTGTACCACACACAGACGGCGCGGAGGTTGTGTTCTTCGTCCGTTCCACCTTGGCTGATCGGGATGGTGTGGTCGATTTCGAGACGGCACTTCTTACCCGGCTCGCACAGAGATTCCTCGCCCGCCCCGGCTCCGCAGACTTGGCAGGTGTAGCCGTTGCGTTCGAGGATATGACGGCGCAGTTTGTCGGAGATGTCGCGGGCGATGACCGGGAGGGCCGCCAACGTCTCGATGAGGTATTCGTTGGGCTTGAGACTGTCGCGGTCCTTGTGCGAGAGGATTTGCATTCCCTCTTCGTTGCGCAACTCTCGAATGCGTCGCTGGTAGTCGTGTATCCCGGCGGCCTTGCTCAGTTCCTTCGTCGTGATGACGCGACCGACGTTGGCCTCAAAGAAGGCCCGGAGTTTGGAGCGTGCGCCGGCTTTGCGGGGTTCTTTCGCCATGATGCGTTGTTCGTACCTTATCCGATCTTGAAAAGACGGGCCGGGAGTTTGACACCGATCATCTCGGCGACGTGGTGCGCGATGGCAAGCGCGAACACAGGCGGGACCGCGTTCCCGATCTGAATGCCGACGTTGATCTTGCTCCCGCAGAACTTGAAGTCCTCGGGAAACGATTGCAGCAACGAGGCTTCGAGGTGTGTGATCGGCCGGTGCGCGACTGGGTGGAGATAGCGGCCTTTCTCCGGCTTGTAAAACTCCGTGCGGATCGTGACCGATGGGCGATCCCACCAGAGCCGCCCGAATAGATCCGTCCCGCCTTTCGTCTTGCGCTTCCAGCACTCGGGCATGATGTCGAGCGGAAGATTCCAACGGTTGCCGCCCGCCGGGATGCTGCGGTAACGGCGGAGTGATTTCGCGGTCGGGTTGCGCCCGATGTGCCAATCGCGCTCGGTCGGGATCAGCGGCAAGTGTCCGATCGCATCCCGCACTGTCCGCCAGCGCTCCAAGTGCTGATTGACGAGGTTCCGTTTGAGAGGGTCAACGTGCGTGGGCACCGGGAAGGAAGGTTCCCCGATGCGCGAGCCGATGACGATGGCACGCTTGCGAGTTTGCGGCGCGCCGTAGTCGGCGGCGCTGAGTACGCGACCTTCTACCTTATAGCCAAGCCCTTCCGCGAGCCGCTTCATCTCTACGAATTCGGCGGATTTGAGCAGCGGCGGGACGTTTTCAAGTACGAAGATTTTGGGCCGGACCTGTTCGACGCACCGGAAGTAGTGCCGCCAGAGTTGGTTCCTGGGATCGCTCGGCACCCGCTCTCCGAGGTTGCTGAACCCTTGGCAAGGCGGGCCGCCCGCGATCACGTCGGCCTTGGGGAACGACTCGATTTCCTGAATCGCGCAGTTGAGAACGCGATCCGTGATGTTTGCCCGCAAAGTGTCGCAGGCGTCTTTGTCCCATTCGTTGGCGAGAACCGTGCGGAACCCGGCATCCTTAAAGCCCAAGGCCATGCCGCCGCACCCGGCGAATAACTCGATGACGCGCGGGCCGTCACCTTCGGGCTCGCGGTTGAATACGAACGTCGTCGGGCAGTCGCGCTGCTCTCTCGCCTCGAACGGAGAAACGCGAAAGCGGCGCGGACTCATGCGCTCGATGCAGATTGTGTCGCCGGGCTTGATGCCGTGCTTCTTGAAGAACTCTCTGACCCACGCCCGCTTGCGGAAGAACCGACGGGGCTTCCCTGATTTGGCCTCGGTGGGAATGTCGGTCATCACCGGGTCGGTGAGGCCGTCCACGTCCAGCCGAAGCGGCCTGCCCGGTGTCCCCTTTGATGTCGGCTCGCCGTAGCAGTCCGCCGGGAAGAAGTCTGCGTGCCCGGTCAGGTATAAATGGTTGGCGCGGAGGTTCGCTGCGTTGACGCAGATCAGCCGCTTGCGATGTCCTACTCGTCCGCTCATGGTGGGGTCTCGTTCGTGTACCGCCGATTGTACCAGTTGCAGGCCGGCGCGGTGTCAGCTCGATTTGAGCGTGGTGTCGTAGAGCCTGAACTGCTCGAAGTCGGTCAGCACGGCGAAGGGGATCGTGCTGTTCCAGGCGTACTGCTTGGCCTGAAAGATGGCGTCCTTGTCGTCGTCGATGTCGATCGCGGGCTTCTTGGCCTCGACGATGAACCGCGGCGAAGCGCCGAGGCGGAACAGGTAGTCGGGGCGACGAATCCTCAGGCCGCCCGCGTCCACCGTCTCGACGTTCTTCTCGATGATGACCTCGGACTCCGCCGGGCCGATGCCCTTGGTGTCGCCGACATCCCAGCCGAGCGCCCGCCAGAAGGGATCGATGAACTGCTGGCGGATCTCTGCTTCCTTCGTG
>JBBRIO010000605.1:0-3228 GCA_038220855.1 Bryobacterales bacterium
GGGGGCCCATGAGTTACTAGCCGGCCGGAGGTCCCGATGACGCAACCCACATTGGGGATGCTTCCGATATCGCCCCCAAAACCCGACATGGAAAGGCCGCCGAAGGATAGGAACCGTTGGGGCGTGGTGCTGGCTGGCGGCGATGGGGTTCGACTCCGGCCTTTAACAAGGCGGATCTGCGGAGACGACCGGCCGAAACAATTCTGCCCGATTATTGGACAAAAAACGCTGCTGGGACAAACCCTTCAGCGGACGGAGTCGATCATTGCGTCAGAGCGGGTCCTGGTTTCGCTGGCGCGCGATCATGCCGGTTGGTATTCCCAGCAAGCCGGTCTGCTGCCTTCCCAGTGTGTTGTGCAGCCTGGGAACAAAGGGACGGCTCCAGCGATTCTGCACAGTCTTCTGAGTATCGTCAAGTTGGATGGGCAAGGCTTGGTAGCTATCCTCCCGTGCGACCACCACTACTCAGACGAACCCTCTTTTGCAATAGACCTTGAGTCCGCGTTCGAGACGGCTGCACGGCGGCCTGATGTGGTTGTTCTGCTGGGCGCGAAGCCAGACTATCCAGAAGTTGAGTACGGATGGATTGAATTGGGTTCGCCTCTAAGGGGCGAAGGTAGCGAAGTCTTTCAAGTACGGGGCTTCCAGGAAAAGCCCAACATGGACCTCGCACGGAAACTGTTCAAGCGAGGCTGCCTCTGGAACACATTCGTGATGGTAGGGACTGTCGAAGCGTTCCTGCGCATAGTCCGCGCCAGCCTTGGCGAGATGTTGGACCTGCTCGGTTCGGCACGGATGTGGGCCGGCGAAGAGACCCACATTGAGCATTCCCTATACCGGCGTGTCCCTTCCGTCAGTTTCTCGGCCGATGTGTTATCGGTAGCGGAGACCAGCAGACTGGCGGTGCTTCGGCTGAAGCATGCCGGGTGGAGCGACTTGGGAGATCCGGAGCGCGCGTTGTTGGCTATTCGTGACGGTGGCCACAAGCCGATGTGGGTGAGTGAGTGTGCGACCGTGTAGCGGCGGGTAAGGGGTCGATGGTTGGCCCGCTGCGCCGATCGCAAGTTATCCTGCTTCCTATGAATCGGCTACCGTCTGACTACGCTCTAAGTAGACGCTATCGAAACCATGCTGTGGGTCGCGGCGAATTCACTAATTTTGTCGCCCAGCATTGTTGTTCTGGGAAGCTCATGGGGGTGCCGGTGCCGGATCCGCCGGTGGAGAGGGGGCGGGCGTTGACGCCGGGTTGCATGACGAAAAAGTCGAGGATGGAGCGGCCAATGGTGGGGAGGGCGCGGACGGTTTTTTCGTCGTAGGTGTTGGAGGCGACGGTGCGTCCGACTTCGACAAGGGGGACGGCTTTGGTGACGGTGACCGAGGTGGAGACGGTGGCGGGGACGAGTTCGAGTTCGGCGGTGACGACGAGGCCGGCTTTGAGGACGATGGATTCCCGAGTGGTCTTGGCGAAGCCGGGGGCTTCGACGGTGAGGTTGTAGATGCCGGGGGGCAGGAGGACGATGCGGTAGCTGCCGGCGGCGTCGGTCGAGGCCTTGCGTTCATAGCCGGTGGAGGGGGAGTAAGCGCGGAGTTCAATTCCGCCGATGGGGGAGCGATCCTGGGCGCGGACGTGGCCTTCGAGGACACCGTCGAGGGCTTGGCCTTGGGCGAAGAGGAGGGCGGGGAGGAGAAGAGCCGAAAGAATAACTTTGTTCATTTGTAGTCCTGAATTACCGAAGATTGCCATGGCAATGACAAAACAGGATGAATCGTGATTAAGTATCGCGTGACAATGCGAGGGCGATGCCGGGATCGAGCCCAGGCTCCCGGCATGAGGAACACGTGAAAGGGTCTGGGCCGATCGCCGGGACCGCAACCGTCTTCTTTCCCTTCGGTGAGGGAGCAGGGCTGCCACGGTGAAGGGGGCGGCGCCGCCATGGCCCAGTTACCAAAGGCGGAGGCGACCGTGAGTACGGCTAAGAGCTGGCCAGATGACCTTGATTTCCTGTATTTGTCAGAACTACTTACTGATCGAAGTTAGCGCAGCGGCCGCTGGGCAATTGCCGTCGCTGCCGACGCAGGTTTATTTTCTTTTTTTGTGTCCTTTTCGCCGCCGGGATTCCGCTTGTATAGTTGAACCCGCCGCAGCGCGGCTGGCTGTCCGTTTTCGAGGAGTAACATGGTAACTACTGTTTCCGCCATTCGCGAAGTGCCGCCTCAAAGCCGGGTCGACGCAACCCCCAATGACCCTTCCCGGCAAACCGTTTTCAACGAACCGGTCCTGCGCCTCGGTAACATCCAAGGGGCAATCCTGCCCGGCTTCAGCAAAAGCCACCGGGTCCTACTCTCTTTACGGGTGAACCGCCGGACCTCGTCGCATCTGGCCGGTTTCAAATGCTGGCTGAAGGCTCAACTGCCTTTTATCGCTACTGCCGAGGAAGTTTTGGCGTTCAACAAGTTGTTCAAGGCGACGCGATTTCGACGTAAGCGCGAAGGCACGATCAAATCCACCTGGATGGGTTTGTCCCTCGGCTTCCGGCTCTTGTGCGACCTGAATCGGGAGGCGGACCAGTTCACCGACGAAGCGTTTCGGGCGGGTTTGGCGAAGCGCTCAGAAATGCTCGGTGATCCGGTTGAAGGTCCGTATCGTGCGGAGAATTGGTTGGTTGGGGGGCCTGCGAATGAGGCGGACGTGCTGGTGGTGATCGAGTCGGACGAACGGGAAGATATGCTCGATGAACTTCTGCGGGTGGAGCAGTCGATTCTGCAATTCAATCGCGCGGCGGGCGGGGCTCTGCTAGAGATTCTGTTTGCTGACGAGGGCGCGAACTTGCCGGGGACGCTGAGTGGTCATGAGCACTTCAACTTTCTTGACGGGGTCTCGCAGCCCGGGATTCGCGGCACTCTTTCGGCGGACCGGACCGATGTGCTGACCTTGCGGCAGAACCCGGGCAAGCGTGATTTGCCCGAAGATCCGTCGCAGCCACCGAGCGCTACGAACAAGATCAGCCCGGCGCAGGGCAAGCCAGGACAGGACCTGCTTTGGCCGGGGGAGTTTGTGTTCGGATACCCGCGGCAGATTCCGGTGGAAGCAGATGATGCCGAGGGGTTGAATCCGCACCCGGGTCCGGATTCTTTGACAAAGCGGGTAGGGAAGGGAAACGCGGCTCCCGAGTGGGCGACGGACGGTTCCTACCTGGTTTACCGGCGGCTGCGGCAGGATGTAGGAGG
>JBBRIO010000606.1:0-3200 GCA_038220855.1 Bryobacterales bacterium
ATCCTGCAGGCGTTGGAGTTGCGGGCGTTTACGCCGCAGGTAACGGCTTGCCCGGGTTGTGGGCGGACGACGTCGACGTTCTTCCAGGATATGGCGGATCAGATTCAGCGCTACTTGCGGGAGCAGATGCCGGTGTGGCGGGAGAGCTATACGGGGGTGGAGGAGATGAAGGTGGCGGTGATGGGGTGTATTGTGAATGGCCCGGGGGAGAGTAAGCACGCGAATTTAGGGATATCGCTGCCGGGAACGTTTGAGGATCCGGTGGCGCCGGTGTATGTGGATGGGAAGTTAGCGAAGACTTTGCGGGGGGATCATATTGTGGCGGAGTTTATTGGGATGTTGAATGTGTATGTAGAGACGCACTATACGAAGTAAGTGAAAAGGACGGGCCAGGAGGCCCGTCCCACGAGTAGATGAATTTACTTTTCGCCGAAGACGAGGACGTTGGTCTGGGAGGCCTGGGGCGTGCCGGAACCCCAGAGAGCGGAAGAACCCCAGAGGGCGCTGGAACCCCACAGAGCCGAAGAGCCCCAAGCGGCCGAAGAGCCCAATAGGGCGCTCGAGCCCCAAGCGGCGCTGGTGGAGCCGGTAAAGATGTTCGAACCCCAAACGGCGGACGAGCCCCAAAGAGCGCTGGAGCCCCAGAGTGCGGAAGAGTCCTTGACTAAGTAGACCTGCTTCGAATTGTTGTCGAAGGTGACTTCGGGAGAGGAGGCGGGCGTGGTGGCGATATCGGTGGAGTTGAGCGCGGCCCAGACGTCGAGGTAGCCGGCACCGACGGTGAAGAGGTCATACTGGCTGACGAAGACTTCGCCGGTGGTGGGTTCGAGGGCAGTGCTGGAGGTGGGGAAGGTCTTGGAGGCGGTCTTCATGAGACGGGCCTTGATGGTGTCGGGCGAGAGTGACAGGTCCTTTTGCAGCATGAGGGCGACGGCGCCGCTGACAACGGGGGCGGCCATGCTGGTACCGCTCAAGCGGAAGTAACTGGGGGAGGTGAGCTTGGAGGCGATGGCGATGAGAAACGAGGGCAGATCGGACAGATCGATGTATTCGCTGCCGAGGATAAGGTTGGCGGGATAGGTCTTGATGATCCAACCGGATGAGGACATGAGCGAGGCGATGCGGTTGCCGGGGGCGACGAGGTCGGGCTTGACGATTCGGTCGATCATCGTGGGGCCCTTGGAACTGTAGCTGGCGATTTCGTCGTCGGCACGGGCGACGGTGTCGCGCATCTTCATGGCGCCGACGGTGATGACATCGGGGTGATTGCCGGGAGAGGCAATGAGGCCGTAGCCCTTGGTGCCGAAGGTGTTGTCGCGCCCGTAGTTGCCGGCGGCGACGACGACGACAATGCCGGCGTCGACGGCGCGGGCGACGGCTTTGCCGAGGGGGTCGGTCTTGTAGCTTTCCAGGATGGGGCGGCCAAGCGAGAGGTTGATGACGCGGATGTTGTATTTGGCTTTGAGCGCGATGGCGCGGTTGATAGCGGCGATCACTTGGCTATCGGTGCCGACGCCCATGCCGTTCAGCACGCGAAGGTTGATGAGGTTGGCAGTGGTGGCGCTGCCGCGGAAGGTCTGGGTAGCGTAGTCGGAGGTGGAGCCGAGGCCGTTGCCGGCGACGAGTCCGGCGACGATGAGGATGGAGTCTTCGAGGTCAATGCGCTCGACGGCACCACGGGAGAGCAGGCGGCCACGGCCTTGGCTCTTCATTTTGGCGTCGGCCTTGAACTGGACGATGACCGAAATGTTCTCTTTATTTCGGCCATTACGCAAGGCCTTTAAATCTGAAGATAGGGTTTCCATCGGCGAATCCTGGGCCAGCAGGTGAACCGAGAGCGTTAACAGGGACACAAAGTAACTTTTCAGCCACATCCCCAGTGGTTTGCATTTGGGTTTCCAAAGCTGGCGCGTCTTTGTTTTGAACGATTTGGCGAAACGGTGGCCGAGCGATCTGGCCAAAGTGTCCTGGGCGCCAGGGGGGCGATGAGACAAGTTGTCCACTGGTTGGGACACAATGGAGAGGTGAGTCTGCTGGGATTGGAGATTGACGAGTTGTGCGCGGCTTTGGGGCCGGCGACGAAGCTGCATCGGGCGAGGCAGGTGTATCAGGCCTTGTATGCGCAACGCGTGGCGGAGGTGGACGGCCTGCCGACCGGACATTTGGGTGAGGCGAGCCGGTACGTTTCCAGCGATGGAACGGTGCGCTATTTGCTGGCGTTGGCCGACGGTAAGACGATTGAGACCGTGTTTATTCCGGAAGGGGATCGCGACACGATCTGCATTTCGTCGCAGGTGGGCTGTCCGGTGGATTGTAAGTTCTGCCTGACCGCGCTGATGGGCTTGGAGCGGAATCTGACGGCGGGGGAGATTGTGGGCCAGGTGCTGCATGTGATGATGCGGCATGATCTGCGGCCCAAAGAGCGGACGATGAACATCGTGATGATGGGGCAGGGCGAGCCGCTGATGAACCTGGACAACGTGCTGAAGGCGACGCGGCTGTTGGTGGATCAGCGCGGCATTGGGATGGGGGAGCGGCGCATTACGTTGTCGACTTCGGGGCTGATTCCGAAGATTGAGGAGATGGGGCGGGCGGCGATCCGGCCGCGGCTGGCGATTAGCCTGAATGCGTCGAGCGAAGAGCAGCGGCGGGAGATCATGCCGATTACGAATAAGTGGCATTTGGCGGAGTTACTCGAGGTCTGCCGACGGTATCCGCTGCGGCCGAAGGAGTATGTCTTCGTCGAGTATGTGTTGCTGGGCGGGGTGAACGATACCGACGGGGATGCGCTGCGGTTGGTGAAGTTGCTGGAGGGGTTGCAGTGCAAGGTGAACCTGATTCCACTGAATCCGGGGCCGGGGATTCCGTTTGTGGCGCCGGCGGAGGAGCGCGTAAGTGCTTTCCAGCGGCTGGTGATACCGCACGTGCCTTGCTATGTGCGGCGGGCGCGGGGGCAGGACATTTATGCGGCGTGCGGGCAGTTGAAGCGGATGTCGGAACTGGTGATTCTCAAGTAATATTCATTAAATTCTGATAGCCTTTGACCATATGGTTAAGGCAAGTCCTTATTGGCAGTCGGACGCCCCGGCGGGGCTTGTGGTGTTTCTGGTTGCGTTGCCACTGTGCCTAGGGATAGCGTTGGCGAGCGGGGCGCCGTTGTTTGCTGGGATTTTGGCGGGCATTCTGCGCGGGACCGTGGT
>JBBRIO010000607.1:0-3194 GCA_038220855.1 Bryobacterales bacterium
AAGCTGAAGTCTACCTACAGCTTCATGGACGCTCTGCAGCATGCCTCAAGCCTGGACGCCGACCTGTGGAAGGGCTTGGTCACCCAGAGCCAGGGCGTTGATGTGCTCCTTCCTCCGGAGAACCCGGTGGATAGCATTCACGGTCTGCAATCGGCTTTGCCAGTGCTCGAGTTCGCCCGCCGGCTTTATGAGCACGTCATTGTCGATGTGGGGTCGATCTATGGTGACTGGACGGTTTCGATCGCCAAGACAGCCGACGAAGTTCTGATCGTCTCCACGAACGAGTTGCCCGCCCTGCAGGCGACCTCCCGAGGACTGCTTTACCTCGAAAGCGCTGGGGTGCAAAAGCACAAGCTGAAGCTGGTGATCAATCGCTTCAACAAGGAGGCGGGCCTCAGCAAAGAGATGATCGAAATGGCTTTGCACACGGATGTCTACCACTTGGTGCCGAGTGATTATGAAAACGTTCAGCGAGCGCTCCTTGATGGGAAGGTAATCCCGGCGTCGACTGTCTTTGGCAAAAGCGCTCTAGCCCTATCGCAGAGTTTGCTGGGCAAGACGGGGAAGGAGTCGGAGGTGCCGAAGAAATCGGCGACCAGCGGGGTATTCTCGTCGAGCCTTACGGGGATCTTCAAGGCATTCTCCCGCGGGTAATTGATATCCTGGCGCTTGCTCCTCCTCGATCCTAGCAACGTGACGGCATACCTGGAGGCCCGGGGCTTCCGGGTCACTGGCCCGGTTCAGCCGCTGGGGGGCGGGGTGTCGAACACGGTTCTGCTGGCCGAGACCGCTCGAGGCCGGCTCGTGCTCAAGCAGGCGCTGGAACGACTGAACGTCGCCGCGCCTTGGCACTCGGACCCCGCCCGTTCGCTCCGGGAAGCCGCCGCCCTGCAGGACACGGCCCAGTTTCTGCCCTCGGGGGCGGTGCCTGCTGTCTGCTTCGTCGATGAAGAAAACTTCATTTATGCAATGGAGGCTGCCGTGGCGGGAGCCACCGACTGGAAGACTCTTCTGTTGGCCGGCGAAATCGAACCCAGCATCGGCGCAGCGGTTGGTGTTCTGCTGGCCACCCAAGTTCTTGCCACCAGGGAGGGCCATTGGCGGGAACGCTACGGCGACCAGCGTGTTTTTGACGAGTTGCGGCTCGACCCTTACTACCGCTATACCGCGGCGCAACACCCGGACCTGGCGATCCATTTCGACCGTTCGATCGAACGCTGCCGATTGAACGCGGTCAGTTTGGTCCACGGGGACTGGTCGCCTAAGAACATTCTCGTTGCCGGCGGTAAGCCGATGGTGATTGACTATGAGGTGGTTCATTTTGGCGACCCCGCCTTTGACGCTGCGTTCCTGCTCAACCACCTCCTGCTTAAGTCCTTGCGCAGGCCGGTGTGGAGACGCCGGTACTGGGAGGTGGCGGAGGCGTTCTGGGGTACGGCTCATCGAGTGGTGGACGCGGACGGAGTAAAGACGCATCTTGGCTGCCTGTTGCTGGCGCGGGTGGATGGGAAGTCGCCGGCCGAGTACCTGAATTCCGAAACGAAGCCGATCGCGCGGGCGCTGGCGCGCGATATGCTGGAAAATCCTCCAGCGGAAATACTCGACGTGTGGAATCGATGAGCCTAACCCTACAAAATCTGCGTGCCTTAGAGATTCTCGACTCGCGAGGACGTCCGACCTTGGCGGTGGAAGCCTGGCTCAGTGACGGCACGCGGGCGATGGCTCATGTACCCTCCGGTGCCTCCACCGGCACGCACGAGGCGCACGAAAAGCGCGACGGCGGCCGGCGCTATGACGGCAAAGGGATGCGGGGAGTTGCCAATGACATCAGTACGGTCTTCCTGCCTGGCCTGACGAATCTGCCGGTCGAGGAGCAGCGGGCTCTCGATGCGCGGCTGATCGAAATCGACGGTACTGCCAACAAATCCCGGTATGGGGCGAACGCTACTTTGGGTATCTCCTGCGCGGTGGCGCGGGCTGTTTCGGCGGCTCGTCGCGAACCGCTGTTCCGAACGCTTTCGGCGAACCCTCCGCTTCTGCCGGTGCCGATGATCAATATTCTGTCCGGTGGTCTCCATGCGGGGGGCAATCTGGAGTTTCAGGATTTCCTGATTGTGCCGCATGGTTTTGCGACGCTGGCCGATGCTCTGGAGGCGACGGTCCGGATCCACGCGACCGCCGGCGATATCCTGCGCCGGAGCGGGTACACCCTCACAGGAGTGGCCGATGAGGGCGGATGGGGCCCTCTGCTGCCTTCGAACGAGGAGGCGTTGTTTTTGTTGACGATTGCGATTGGCGAAGCAGGCTATCTGCCGGGTGATCAGGTCTCGATCGCGTTGGATGTGGCGGCGACCCATTTTTATAGGGACGGGAAGTATCATTTGGCGAGCGAAGGCCGGGAGTTGTCGAGCGGCCAGATGGTGGACCTGCTGGCCCGCTGGTGCTCGAGCTTCCCGGTGATCTCGATTGAAGACGGTCTGGCCGAGGACGATTGGGAAGGCTGGGCGGAATTGACCGAACGCTTGGGATCGATCCAACTCGTGGGCGACGATCTTTTCACGACCAATGCGGCCCGCCTGCGCGAGGGCCTCAGCCGCAAGACGGCCAACGCGGTCCTCGTCAAGATGAATCAGATTGGGACGCTTACCGAGACGTTGGATGTTTGCGCGCTCGCCCGCGAGATTGGCTATACGGCCGTGGTTTCCGCTCGGAGTGGCGAGACGGAAGACTCGTTCCTGGCCGATCTGGCGGTAGCCTCGGGGGCAGGGCAGATCAAGATCGGATCGATCACGCGTTCGGAGCGGTTGGCGAAGTATAACCGGTTGCTCGAACTCGAAGCCTGGGAGGGGCTGGCGTTTCCAGGGTATGCGGGAAGCGGTAATGCGGATCGCGGCACCGGCTTTGAGGCTGATAGCGCAGAGTCAGAATGACGGGTGAGGCCCCCGGCACGGGCCAGACCGCGCGGCGCAAAGAGGACGGCGGCTCCCATTGGGCGATCTCTGGTAGGCGCGCGGGACAAAAGCAACAGATCCGCTAAGGTGTCGACCCAATTCGGAAATCTGAACACAGGGAAGCGTCGGACTGGCCTGGCAGCATGCTGGCAGCGCCCGGCACTCCTGCCGGATCAGGTCCCGCTAATGGGTGCGGGGCGGGGTATGGTCGCGGGTCGGGGCGGAAGACGGTCTGGGGTGGGG
>JBBRIO010000608.1:0-3170 GCA_038220855.1 Bryobacterales bacterium
CACGGGGAGATGCCGAGACAGAGCATCGGGTTTGCATTGATAGATTTTTCCTCGGCGATCGAGGGTGACAAAGAGGTCACCCGAGTCACCGATACTTTCCGAGGAGCCGAGGAGAAGGAAGCCTTCCGGGAGCAAGGCGTAATGAAACAGGGGCATGAGCTTTTTTTGAAGCTCCGGGCCCATGTAGATAAGAAGATTGCGGCAACTAATGAGATCGAGTTTTGAGAACGGCGGATCCTTGATGAGGTTGTGCTCGGAGAAGATGAGCATGTCACGGATGGTTTTATGGATCCGGTAGGTGCTGCCATCGGGGCGCTCTTGCTCGAAGAAATGGGATAAACGTTCGGGAGCGACGTCGGCAATAATGCTAGAGGGGTAGATTCCGGCGCGTGCGTAGTCGAGGGCTTGGCGATCGATGTCGGTGGCGAAGATCTGGACTTTGAAGACCTCCTTGATTGCTTCCATCCGTTCGCGCAGGAGCATGGCCAGGGAGTACGCCTCTTCGCCGGTGGAGCAACCGGGGACCCAAACACGAATCGCCTGGTCCGCGCTTCTGCTTTCGAGGAGTTTAGGGACGATCTGCTCTTGGAGCGTTTCGAAGATTTCGGGATCGCGGAAAAAATTGGTGACTCCGATGAGGAAGTCCCGGAAGAGGGCGTCGACTTCGGGGCGGGTGAGTTGGAGATACCGGATGTAATCCGCCAGGCGATCGATTTGGTGGACAGCCATGCGACGTTCAACACGGCGGACGATGGTGCTTCGTTTGTAATGGGAGAAGTCGTGACCGGTTTGAGAACGAACGAGGGCGAAGATTTTGTCGAGTCCGTCGGCGGGTTGGAGCGACTGCGGGGTGACCGGTAGGATGGGCGTTCCGAACGCACGACCGACATAGGCAAGAAGCTGATCGGGCATTTCCTTGGGAGAAAGTACGAAATCGACGATGCCGGTGGCGACGGCGCTGGCGGGCATGCCGTCGTATTCGGTGGAATCGAGGGATTGGGCCATGACCATCCCGCCTTCGCCCTTCACCGCTCGGGCGCCGAGAGTTCCGTCGCTGCCGGTGCCGGAGAGGATGATGCAAATGGCGCGGTCGTGTTTTTCCTGAGCGAGGGAGCGGAAGAAGAAATCGATGGGAAGGCGAATGCCGCGGGCGAGGGCAGGTTCGAAGAGATGGAGGGCTCCGTCGGAAAGGGCCATGTCGCGATTGGGAGGGATGATGTAGACGCAGTTGGGCTTGACGACCATGCCCTCTTCGACGTCGAAGACCTCCATTTTGGTGTAACGGCGGACAAGATCGGAGAGGATGCTTTTGTGGTCGCGGGAAAGATGCTGGACGAGGACGAAGGCCATATCCGGATCGGTGTCTACGGGCATGGTGGAGAAGAATGCTTCAAAAGCGGCGATGCCGCCGGCAGAGGCACCGATGCCGACAATAGGGAAATTCGAAGGGGTCCGATCGGCGGAGGGTTGATCCGGCTCGGGTTTGACGGTCTGGTCGGTTTCTGACAATTTCTTTCCTTGGGAGTTCGCTACCGGGACGGGCGACCCCGAGGCGCGAAGTGATGCAATTCCCTTTAATTGTAGTACGCGGCGAGCTGGCAAATAGCCTTTCTTCTAAGGCTACTTGCCGTTTGGGAGCATACTGGAAGGGAGTCAAGAAGTGAGAGGGGAATTAATGAAGCTCAGATTTGTGGGGAGAGATTTCCCTATCGTGTGCGTTGGCGGCTCGGCGGGCGGGTTAGACGCCTACACCCGCTTGCTGAGACAACTGCCCGCTGATATGGGTGTGGCGATTGTCATAGTGAACCACCTGCGCACGGTGTCGACCCTTTTGCACGAAATTCTTCCGCGGTTTACGACGATGGAGGTTGCGCTGATTACCGAGAAACTGGTGATTGAGCCCAACCACGTCTACATCATTCCGGAACAGCGGGATCTGCATGTCTTCGAGGGCGAGTTTCAATTGAAACCGATCTCGAAGCCCAGGGGCTGGCCCGACGTCATCACGGTGTTCCTGCGCTCGTTGACCGAATACTGGGACGGCAAGTTAATCGCGGTGATAGTTTCGGGCTTTGACGGGGATGGTGCCGCTGCGCTGGGTGGCATTAAAGAAGTGGGAGGGGTGACGATCGCGCAGCGGCCTGACACCGCGATCCAACCGGATATGCCGGAGTCGGCGATTGCGACCGGGTCGATTGATTTTGTACTTTCGGCCGAGGATATCGCGAAGAAAATTGTGGAAATCGCGCGGGGCGAATAGAGCATTAGAAGGCGGTGCCGGGCGGGGTATGATGAGGGGCGGCGGACCCCTTTGAAACAGAATCAGCAATTTTCGTGGTGGCGTTGGGCGACGGTGTTGGGGCCGGGAATCGCGTTGTATTTCCTGCCCGCGCCGGGGTTCACGGAGTCGCAGCGGCATCTGCTGGCGGTGTTCCTGGCGACGGTGCTTTCGCTCGTCGTGAAGCCGGCGGTGATGGGCGTTTGCGTGCTGTTGGCTTTGACGTTGCTGGCGGTGACGGGGACGGTGCCGGCGAACCGGGTGTTGCTGGGATTTAGTAATCAGACGGTTTGGCTGATCTTCTCGGCTTACCTGTTTGCGCGGGCCGTTAGTTCGACGGGACTGGGGATGCGCGTGGCTTACTTGTTGATCCGGCGGTTTGCGACGACGCCTTTGCGATTGGGTTACGCGGTGGTGTCGGCGGGGATGATTGTGGCTCCGTTTGTCCCGTCCGATACAGCGCGGGGCGGGAGCGTGGTGTTTCCCGTGACGCGGAGTTTGGCGCTGGCGTTTGGATCGGAGCCGGGAGAAACGGCGCGGCGGATCGGATCATTTTTGATGCTGGTTTGCTTCCACGGGAATTACCTGGCTTCGGCGGTGTTTTTGACGAGCATGGTGGCGAATCCGCTGATTGCGCAGATGGTGATGAAGATTGCCGGGGTGGAGATTACGTGGCTGGGATGGCTGGCCGGAAGTTGCGTGCCGGCGGCGTTTTCGGTGTTGTTGGTGCCGTATTGCATTCACCGCTGGCATCCGCCGGAGTTGACGGATACGGCACCGGCGCGGGAGTTGGCCGGGCGCCGGTTGGCGGAGTTGGGAGCGATAAGCGGGGCGGAATGGCGCTTGGTCGTGATCCTGGGCGTCGTGATGATGGGGTGGGTAACATCGCCCT
>JBBRIO010000609.1:0-3164 GCA_038220855.1 Bryobacterales bacterium
GCACCTAAATCCATGGCTTCCTAAGTATCTATCGACGACCGACCCTCAGGAGAATAGAGTAGATGGTTCAATTTATCTGGTACCTCGGTTTGAAATCCACCCGAGATAGCCTTGCTTAGAACCCGCGAACTAGGTAGCCCTGAAGCCCTCTAGTGTAAAGACCTTAGGTAAACCGGGTTACTCCGACTATCTAAGGGGTCTTCCCGCCCACCGGACCCCGGCGCCCCGGCAGCACAGAGCCATTTCGGGAAGGAGTACCCACGCCCGCATCCGTCTCAATCACCCGCCTCGACCCGCCAGCCAGCGAAAAATCCAATTCACCCGACTCAAACGCCAAGTTGCGGTCCAGAACCATCTCCACCGTCGTCCCCCGCGCCAGCACTACATCCTGTCCCCGGGTCAGCAATACTCCCATCAGACCGGCCGCCGCTCCCGCCGCCGCCCCAACGCCCGCCCCCATTCCCGGACGACCCGCCACGCTCCCCGCGATCACCCCGATCGATGCCCCGCCCGCCGCTCCCTCTCCAATCGTCCGCGCATCCGCACCCTTGGTCGAATCCGCCGTTATCTTACCTTCACTCCGGTCCAGTTGCTGCGACGATCGTCCATCAATCCCCCCGACCCGGGCCCGAAAATCCCTCGTCACGCCGTTCGGCAGCGTCAGCGAATCAAAGCGCAGAAACAACTCGGCCTTGCCCTTCACGCGCCCCCCACGCTTAGCCGACGTAATCGTTCCGGCCACGTAACTGCCCGGAGGAATCACAATTCGACCATTGGCCAAAATCGGGAACGACGTCTCCAGATAGAGACGATCGCCCTCTGCCGCATGGCGCGTCGAAACGCTGTTAATCATCACCAAAGGCACCTTCGTACCTGCCTCAACCAAAAACGGAGCCGGGTCCTGGGCAAAAACCGACATTGATGCAAAAACGAAGAATAAGGGGTGGCGCATACGGGCTCCTCACCTTATTCTACGAGGCTTATCGCTTTTCCGTTGCAGGAGAATCGCGGACCAAAAGCATCAGGCTGAACACCGCCAGCGGCCAGATCTGCAGCAATAACCGCTCGACAGAAGTCTGCAACTGCCATTCGAGCCGGTCCGAACCGACCACGTAAACAACCAGATAGCCAAACAACTGGAGGCTCGCCGCCACAAACGGCCACACAATCGCACCGCTTTCTACACGTCGCAATCCCTGCAGCGCCAGCCAGACGCCCATGACAAAAACAGGCGGCACAACCCAGTCCCCAAAGGTCAGCAGCCCTTCGACAATACTCCAAAACACCATCGTATATCGGGATAAATCGGCCACCCGGGCTCCCATCGAAGCCGACTTCCCCGCCGCGATCAAGTCGTTTGCCGGCGCAAAGTGAAACTTGAAATGGCCCACAAAAACCAACACCACCAGCATCCCCAACAAAGCGGGCCCCAAAAAACGGAACCGTTGCATAAACTCCGACCGGCGCCGTATCACCAGGCAAAACGAAAGAACGAAGATCCCACAAAACATCAGGCCTTCGTTCTTGGTCCAGGCCGCCATCCCCGCATGAAGCCCCGCCAGGAAGGCCAAGGGACGCCCCTCTTCCGCCTCTAACGCCAACAGACCAAGCGCCACGGCCGCCATAAAGAAGTACGCCACCGGGACGTCAGCGTAAAGAGCGCCCGCGTTGCGCGTCAACAACGGCGTCCCCGCCAGCACTAAGCCCGCCGTCAGACCAAGCGTCGTCGAGCGCAAACGGGCCAAAGCCAGCAACACAACCACGAACGCGCTGCCCAAAAACGAGATCGCCACCACCGCCGCCAGCCACTGCGCCTCCCCTCCGTTCCACGCCCACAGCCCCGCTACCGCCGACGGAACCAGCAGGGGATAGTCCAAGTGGGACCATTCCATCAACGGATTGAACGGTGCCCCCGCTTCTACGCCCCGGAACAGGAACCGCGCCCGCATATCCCAAATCGACCAGGCGTCCCATTCCCCATGCGGGGACGCGACCACAATCATCAGAACCGTCGTGAGCGCGACGCCCGCCACAATCAGAAACAGCACCCAGAGCCAAATCGGCGCCGATTTCCTAGTCCAAATTTCCGGTGTAGCACCTCCGCCCCGCCACCACGCCCCCGCCGGCAGAATCAGAGCCAAAACAGCGAATACGCTCACCGCCACGCCGTTTCCCTGCCCCAGAACCAACCGGATCGAAAAGTAAACAAGGGAGAGCAATCCCAACCCCACCGACGGCGATAGCGCTAGACGCAGCGGATCATGAGCGCTCCACTGCCGCGGTGCCGTCCAAACCGCTCGCACGGCGCAAAAACCCACCAGGACACAAAGAAGAAGACCACCAAGACCGCCCATCTTACTTCTGCCCCCACTTCTGATTCTCAAACACCGCGACGCCGTTGCCATACTCCCGGACCAGTTTAAAACCCTGATCGGCCATCGCCCCGGTCGTCATCATCACATGAAAGTTCGAAACGATAAAACGCTGGTTCGGCGAGTTCACCACCACGATCGGCGCCAATGCATACTGCACAAGGTAGAACTCAGCTGTCGCGTTCACCTCGTCCGCCGCTGCGGCCGGATCGGTCATGTATCCAATCACGCCCTTGTCCGGCAGCAACGAACGGACCGGTTGATAGCGGGCCGTAAACTGAGTAACGCCATCAACGACGGGGCGTTTGACGAAGAAGTCGGAGATCTGCTGAAAGAACTTCCCGATCGAGAGGAGAGAAATAAAGGCGACCAGCAAAACTGCTGCCACGGTACGAGGGGTCATCAGCGTACTATTGTAACGCTGATGGTTGAGTATAGAGCCGCAATCCTTCCGGACTGACCGTTTCTCCGATCGCAATCCGCAGTTCGGGGTTGAGCGGTATCTCCTCAGGTAGACGAAGATTAATCTGATAGAGTCCGGCAAAGCCCGGTGCCAATCCAGCGTACAGCACCTCGCCCCCTGAGATAGCCGTATCATTTAGCAAAACGCGGAACTGGCCGAGCCGCTCAATTTGGGCCGGTGTCCGGGGCACCGTCAGATTCAACATGCGAGGCACCGTCTGCCCCAGTCCGCTCGCATACACAATCAGAACCTGGCCCGACCGCGCCGGCGCGGTCGTCTCCACCAGACGACCGTCCGCGTGGGTAGCGATGATGTACGATGTATTCAAC
>JBBRIO010000610.1:0-3160 GCA_038220855.1 Bryobacterales bacterium
GGCCCGCGGGTGGATTTCAGCGGCGATGGCCGCTATCTGTTCATCGGGACGTTTCCGCCGAAAGCCGCACCGAAAGAGAAAACCGGGCTTGCCCTTGTCGAAGTAGGGACCGGGAAGGTTACCCGCATTGACGATGTGCAGAGCTTCGCGTTTGCCGAAGACGTTGCCAATGCGGTGGGGTATCGACGCACGGGCAAGGGTACCACCGAACTCGTCGTGCGGCCGCTGCCGGAGGGTGCCGAACGGAAGTTCGCCGATGTGAATGAGTTCTCGTTCACGCGGGACGGCAAGGTGGTGGCGATCGCGACGAAGGACGCCGTCATGGTGCTCGATGGAGAGTTGAAGACGTTGACGACCGTGGCGGCACCCTACGCGAAGTTGACGTGGGACATGGCGCAAACGCAGTTGGCGTTCGTCTCGAAGAAGGGGCTTTTCGGATGGAAGCGGGGCGAGGCGGTGGCGGCCGAGTGGGCCAAGGTCGGAACCAGCGATCGGGCGACGGTGCAATTCTCGCGCGATGGCGCACGGGTCTTTTTCGGCACCACCACCGAGCGCCCCTCGCAGAAGGAGGGCGCGGCGACCGAAGAGAAGGCTGTTTTCGACCTGTGGCATTACCAGGATGATCGAGTGCAAACGATTCAGAAAGTCCGCGCCACGCAGGACCGCAACCGCAGCTTCCGAGCCGTTTTTCATATCGCCGAAAGGAAGTTGGTTCAGTTGGGTTCAGCGGAGGTGCCGGAGGTAACGCCGAGCGACGACGGCTTGGTGGCCACCGCAGTCGACGACCTCCAATACCGGAAAAACAACGATTGGGACGACCGCTTCAGCGACTTCTGGGTGGTGGATACCGTAACGGGAGAGCGCCGGATGCTGGCGAGGAAGACGACCGGCGCACCGATGCTGTCGCCGGACGGCAAGTCCGCCGTGTATTTTTCGAAGGGCGATTGGTGGGGGGTGATGTTGTCGAACATGACCTCGACCAACTTGACTGCCCATTTGAAAGTGAAATTCTCGAGCGAATTGCACGATTCGCCCGGCGGGGCGGGAAACTATGGCAACAGCGGCTGGACTAAGGATAGCCGCTACTTTTTAGCCAACGACCGGTTCGACGTTTGGGCGCTGACGCCCGATGCGGCCACCGCGAAGAACGTTACCGAGGGGGTCGGCAGGAAGGAAAAGCTGCAGTTCCGCATCGTCCGGCTCCGCGCCGATCCGCGGGACCGCGGCATTGATCCGGCCGAGTCGCTGCTGCTGCGGGCGGAGAACGAAGTGAACCGCGAGACCGGCTTCTACCGCGATTCGCTGGAAGGCGATGCCGTGCCGCAAAAGCTGATGATGGGGCCGAAGAACTTCCGCGCACCGACCAAAGCCAGGAACGCCGATGTGCTCCTTACCGCGGCGACCACCTTCTCGGAATCGCCCGATTTGCTCATCACCAACCCGACCTTCTCCAAGACCGAAAAGATCACGAACGCCAACCCGCAGCAGGAGACCCTCGCCTGGGGCAAGGCCGAGATGATGCAGTTTACGAATTTGAACGGCGTACCGCTGCAAGGCGTCCTGATCAAACCGCCGGACTTTGATCCGGCGAAAAAGTATCCGCTGATGGTCTACATCTACGAGCGGCTTTCGCAGACGCTCCACACCTTTCACGACCCCGGCCCCAGCCACCGGATGAACCCAACCTTATACGCCTCCAACGGCTACGTCGTGCTGATGCCGGACATCGCCTACACGGTCGGCTACCCCGGCCAAAGCGGCATGAACGCGGTGCTGCCGGCCGTGCAGAAGATTGTCGACCAAGGCTACATCGACGAAAAGCGGATCGGCATTCAGGGCCACTCGTGGGGTGGCTATCAGATCGCCTACATGGTGACCAAAACGAACCGGTTCCGCGCCGCGGCACCGGGCGCGCTAGTGGGTAATATGTTCTCGGCCTACTCGGGCATTCGCTACGGCACCGGCGTGCCGCGGCAGTTCCAATACGAGCGGACGCAGAGCCGGATCGGCGGCAGCATTTGGCAATATCCGCTGCGTTTCCTCGAAAACTCGCCCGTCTTTGAAGCCGACCGCGTCGAGACACCGATCCTGATGCTGCACAATGATGGGGACGACGCGGTGCCGTGGACCCAAGGCATTGAATTCTTTCTGGCCCTGCGCCGCATGAACAAGGAAGCTTATTTCTTCAATTACAACGGAGAGCCCCATGGCATTCGCAAGCGCGCCAACCAAAAGGATTATTCCGCGCGTATGTTCCAGTTTTTTGGCTATTACTTGAAGGGCGATCCGAAGCCAGAGTGGATGGTGAAGGGAATCCCCTTTGTCGAACGGGACGACCCGAAGAACCAGGCGGGCTCTCTACAATAGAAGCTGGCATGAACCATCACGATCACCAACGCCGCACCGTCCGCGTCAAGCGCGTCGACGAAGTTACTTCGCTCGACGAAATGTTCCGGCACTGTCTTCCCGCGTTTGGCGGCGCGTATTTGCGCCGTATTTACGAAATTCTCGACCGCGCTATTGGCCTGGGTTGTCCGATGACCCTCGCCATCGCCGGGCCTATCACCGTCTCCGGCCAGCACCAAACCTGGCTCATCCCGCTGCTCGAAACCGGGTGGGTCGCCTATCTGTCGACGACTGACGCCGTCTGCTACCACGACGGTCATCGCTCGCTCGACGGCCGTAGGGACCCCGTCTTCGAAGTGCCGATCTTCGGCGACGATGGTGCCCTCCGCGATGAGAAGACGATCCGGGTCACCGACATGGCCTTCGACGAAGACGTGCTGATGGACCAGGACCGTTTTCTAACGGCGCTGCTCAGCCATCCCGATTTCCAAAAGCGCATGACCGGCACGGAGATGCGCAACAAGCTGGGCAAGTGGTACCAAGCGATTGAAGAGCGCAATGGCGTCGAACAGGGTTTGCTGGCGAAATGCCATGAAATGGCGATTCCGGTGTTCGTCGGCGCACCGGGCGACGGCAGCGTGTTTTTGAACTCGATGAAGTTGTGGGCGATGCGCGAAAGCGGCCTGATCCCCGAGTATGGCTTCGATCTCGACCTCCACGCCGAGGTGTTCGAAGCCTGCGCTTACCATCGGTGGGGCCTCTTCGACAACGATGCGAAATCGCTCGCCACCTTCATGCTCGGCGGCGGGGTGCC
>JBBRIO010000611.1:0-3142 GCA_038220855.1 Bryobacterales bacterium
CATTTGTTGCTGCTCGGTGCGGCGGAGGGCGGTGAGGCGGTTGGCGCGTTCCCAAAAGGTGTCGCTGAGTTGGGTGATGGTGAGGACCCAGGCGGTGCCTTGCTTGACGAGGGGCGGGGGCGATTCGAGGGAGAGGAGCAAGAGCGCCTTGTCGATGCGGCCTTTGGTGATGTTGAGGCGGGACATCAGGTCGTTGGCGGTGAGGCCATCGGGAGCGGCTTCGAGGGCGGCGAGGATTTGCGAGACTTCGGTGGGCGAGGGGAAGGCGGAGGTGATGAAATACTCGCCGATGCGGACTTCTTCAGCGCCGCTAAGCAGCACGCCATAGGCGGCTTGGATGGCGCGGCCGGCGCGGCCCACTTGCTGGTAATACGCGACGACGGAGCTGGGGGATTGATAGTGGATGACGAAGGCGAGATCGGGCTTGTCGAAGCCCATGCCGAGGGCGGTGGTGGCGACGAGGGCCTTCAGCTCGTTTTTCAAGAGGGCATTTTCGAGGCGGGGGCGCACTTGGCCGCTTTGGCTGGTGTAGGGCTCGACGTTGAGGCCCTGTCCACGGAGCCAGGCGGCGACGAGTTCGGCGTCGCGCACGGTGAGGGTGTAGACGATGCCGCTTCCGGGCAGGCGGGCGATTTGTTCGGCGAGCCAGGCGAGGCGTTGGGTTTGGCTGGGCAGGCGGATGGTTTGGAGAAAGAGGGAGGGGCGGCTGAGGTCGCCGCGGGAGAGGGCGAGGTTGGGGCCGAGGATGTGGGTGAGGTCCGCAACGACGCGGTGGTTGGCGGTGGCGGTGGTGGCGAGCAGACGCAGGTTGGGGGGCAGGGATTGGAGGATACGCTCGAGGAGGCGGTAGTGAGGACGGAAGTCGTGCCCCCAATCGGAGATGCAGTGGGCTTCGTCGACGACGAGTAAGGCGATGCGCCCGGAGATGGGGCCCAGAATGCGCTTGCCGAAGTGATCGTTGGCGAGGCGTTCGGGCGAGATGAGGACGACGTCCACTTCGCCGCGGAGGATGCTGGCTTCAACGGCGGGCCATTCGGACTCGTTCTCCGAATGAATGGTGACGGCGCGGACGCCCATGCGCTCGGCGGCGGCGAGTTGGTTGCGCATCAGTGAGAGGAGCGGCGAGATGAGGAGGGTGGGGCCGCGTCCGGCTTCGCGCAGGAGCTTGGCGGCGATGAAGTAGACGGAGCTTTTGCCCCAGCCGGTCTTTTGTACGACGAGCAGACGCCGTTGGTTAGAGACGACGTGGCGGATGGCCTCGAGTTGGCCATCGCGGAAGGCGGCGGCGGGGTCCTGCGTGCCGAGGCGGAGGAGTTCGAGCGCGCGTTCGCCGGCTTTAGGGGCGGAGGTCGGCATCGGCGAGATTGAGGATGGTGAGGTTGTCGCGTCCATTGGGGCCGGTGTGTTTTTGGACTTCGAGGTGCAGGTCGATGAGATCGGTGAGGCGGTGTTCCAGGTCTGCAAAACGATCCAGTTGGAGTTGGCAGACGCTCAAATCCTGGGTGACGAAGGGCATGGACTTGTCGGTGATGGCGGAGTTCTTCCAGAGCAGGCGATTGGCGTGGGTCGGGCCAATTACCCGCAGGCGCCACTTCATCATCGGCAGGCCGGAGGTGCGGGAATTGGTTAGTTCTACGTTCTCAACGAGGACGTGATAGCGGCCATCGGGGATTTCGCCAAACTGGTTATCGGGGTTGTTCAGTTGGCGGCGGTATTCGGCGTCGAATTGAGAAAGGTCAATAGCGGGGGAACTCATGCCTCCAGTTCTACCCCAAAATCATCGCGATTTAGCGAACTTTCTTGCGGGGTGGCGGGCACCCAGAATGTGGGCAAGCCGACGAATCAGCGGGCCCGGTGCGTGTGCCTGGGCAAAACTAATCTTTCGGCGCGACCAGAAGTGCGCCTTCACCCGCGCGGGCCAGGCGCTTCATCTCCGCCGGCGTGAGCGCTTGCTGGAAAACGGCCACGCCGCCCAGGTAACCGACGAAGCCTTGGGAACGCGAAGTATGGATGACCTCGCCAATGGTGAAGGGGCCGCCTTCCACTTGTGAGTGGGGGCGGTAGATATCGTGAGGAAACCAGAAGGGATTGGCGCGCAAGGCCATCAGGTCGCGCCGCAGCAGCTTGCGAAATCGGCCTTGGTCATCCTTGCCATAGGTGACGCGGACGCGCGTGAACTTGAACTGGTGCAGCTCCACCCGGGTGTTCGAATCTTGCGAGATTAACTCCCGCTGGCGGGGCCGGTCTTCCGGCGGGCTGTAGAGTTGATCGGTGGGATAGGTGGCGTCGGCCGGCTGGCCAGGGCGTGGATGGCGGCGCAGTTCAGCCTGCAACCAGCCTTTGGCAGGCCATTGGAAGAAGGGATGCGTGTCGAGCTGTTCAACCCAGAAGTCCCGCGCGATCCCGTTTAAGTAGGAGGTGATCTGGTTCTTCTCGTTGTCGAAGGTGAAGCCCACCGCACTCCAAGCCCGGTCAATCTCGTCGGGCGAAGCGTGGGCCGGAAGGTTGGGAATCCGGTCCGGGGTGGTCGAAAGGTTGCGGGCGTATTTGTCCGAAAAAGAGGGGCCACCGTTTTCCGAGATGTGGGCCGCAGAGGCCCCGGCGTTGGCCGCCAAGCCCATAAACAGGCAATATTGACGCATTCCTTTTTCGACGCGCCGCACGCTGGGCGAAAGAGCGTGCAGATCGGTGCCCTCGTGCCAAATGCCGGCAATGGCATGATTGCTACTCTCCCGAGCGAGCCAGACGACCATGGAAACTGACTGGCCGGGCCCCTTCACATCGAGCCCGGAGTCATGCAGCCGGGCGCGGGGGACAAAGAGCATGGGGCGAAAGTCGTTGCCTTTTTGCGCCGGGAAACGGACGGCTTGGCCAAAGGGTCCACGGCCGAGCAGGGGCAGGTCGTCGTAGGTGGCGGCGCGGCCCTCGTTCCAATAGTCGAGCACGTAGTTGCCAACGTCCAGGCGGAGGTCCGCTGTCTCATTGGGGGGTTGATGGGCCTGGAATCGGCGAGTTGGGCCGGCGGCATCTTCGCGGCGGACAAAGTCCCAGAAGGCGACTATGCCTTTGGTCCGCATCACCTGTTTCACGCGCTGTAAGTACTCCTTCCCGGCTGGCTTGGCTTGGGCAACGGCCGTTACAG
>JBBRIO010000612.1:0-3134 GCA_038220855.1 Bryobacterales bacterium
TATTCGTTGATTCCGTGACATTTTTTATACTTTTTGCCGCTTCCGCAGAAACAAGGATCGTTGCGGCCTACTTTCTTAGACGCCACCACCGGCGTCTGAGGTGCCGATGAAACCGAACCGCCCATAAATTGAAGATCCGCCAGCTCTTTTTCTTTCTTCTTCTCAATCTTCCGCGTGAACTCGGCAATCGACGCCCGCGCGGCCTTCTGGTCCACCGGCGTCGGCTTCGCACTCGGCTCCGGGTCGCCCGCCGGCACGTACGATTCTTCTTCGTCGTCCGGATCACGAACAAACGGCATCTGCGGACGGTCGTCCTCCGCCACCTGCATGAAGTAGAGATACCGCAGCGTCTCGTCCTCAATCCGGTCCATCATGTCCTGGAAAAGAGTGAACGATTCCTTCTTGTATTCGAGCAACGGATCTTTCTGTCCGTACGCCCGCATTCCAATCCCTTCCTTCAAATGGTCCATCGACAGTAAGTGGTCTTTCCACTGATTGTCGATCACGTTCAACATAATGATCCGCTCGGCGTCGCGAATATAGTCGGGGCCGATCAGCGCTTCCTTCTGCTCATAACGTTCCTTGAGTAAGTCGAAGATAGCATCTTCGATCTCCTCCCGGCTCATCGTTTTATATCCTGAGCTGTCAATCGTAACGCCAAAACGCGTCAGAATATCAGACTCCAAGCCGGCCAGGTCCCACTCGTCAACCCGTGCTTTCTCTGGAAGCCGATCGACGGCCAGCGTCTCCACAAGACCCTTCGCCATCGCGAAGACCCGCTCCCGCTGTTCGACTCCCTCGAGCAGTCCGCGACGCATCCCATAAACCGCTCCACGCTGCTTGTTCATGATGTCGTCGTACTCGAGTACGTGTTTCCGGCTCATGAAATTCTGCGCTTCGACCGCCTTCTGCGCCGCCGCGATCCGCCGTGTAATCAACTTCGACTCGATCGGTACGTCTTCTTCCATGCCCAGGCGCAGCATCAAATTCTGCATCCGCTCCCCACCGAAAATCCGCAGCAGATCGTCCTGCAGCGAGAGGAAAAACTTCGAAGCTCCAGGATCGCCCTGCCGGCCCGCGCGTCCTCGCAGTTGGTTATCAATCCGGCGAGACTCGTGCCGCTCGGTGCCCACCACGATCAATCCCCCCGCCTCGACTACCTTATCGTGCTCCTCGTCGCAAACTGCTTTGTGCTTGGCGAATATCTCGGACCATTGGGGCGCCGGTACCCGATAATTACGGTCGCCCCGCTGGAAGTAATAGAAATCCCGGTCCGCCACTAACCCGCCCATTCCTTCCGGCACCGATTCCAGATAACCCTTCTTCAGGCACTCTTCCTGAGCCAAAAAGTCCGGGTTACCGCCTAACAGGATGTCCGTTCCGCGGCCAGCCATGTTCGTCGATACCGTTACCGCCGCGTAGCGCCCGGCCTGGGCAATGATAAACGCTTCCCGTTCGTGGTTCTTGGCGTTCAGAACCTCATGCTTCACCCCAAGCCGCGTCAAAATCGTCGACAGCCGCTCAGACTTCGTCACCGAAATCGTGCCCACCAGAACCGGCTGACCCTTGGCGTTGCATTCTTTGATTTCTTTGGCGGCGTTCCGGAACTTCTCTTCCTCCGTCCGGTAAACGATGTCGTTGAACTCAATCCGCCGCATCGGCCGATTCGGCGGCGCCGGCGAAACGTCCAGTTTATACGTCTTGCTGAACTCAGCCGCTTCGGTATCCGCCGTACCCGTCATCCCCGAAAGCTTCTTGTACATCCGGAAGTAGTTCTGGAAGGTGATCGACGCCAGCGTCTGCGTCTCGCGCTGAATCTTGACGCCCTCTTTGGCTTCAATCGCCTGATGCAGACCGTCCGACCACCGTCGGCCCGGCATGATGCGCCCCGTAAACTCGTCGACGATCACCACTTCCATCTCGTTCTCTTCGCCCGGGCGGACCAGATAGTCCTTATCCCGATGGAACAGCACATGCGCCTTCAGGCCCTGCTGCACGTGGTGATTGGTCTCAATGTTGGACGGGTCATACAAATTCCCGCAATTGAGCAACCGCTCGACTTTTAATACACCCTCTTCGGTCAAGGCGACGCCCCGGTGCTTCTCATCGACCGTGTAGTCGCCCGTAAAATACTTCTCTCCCGGCTCCCGGCCCTCGATCACCTCGCCCCGAATCAGCTTCGGAATGATTTGGTTGATCTTGTAATATTTATCGGTCGACTCCTCCGACGGACCTGAAATGATTAGCGGCGTCCGCGCTTCGTCGATCAGGATCGAGTCAACTTCATCGACGATCGCGTAATAATGCGGCCGCTGCACGCAGTCTGTAATGCGGAACTTCATGTTGTCGCGCAGGTAATCGAACCCAAACTCGTTATTTGTGCCGTAGGTAATGTCGCAAGCGTACGCTGCCTTCCGCTCCCCATCGTCCAAGTCATGCACAATGCAACCCACCGTCAGGCCGAGAAATTTATACAGCCGACCCATCCATTCCGAGTCGCGCCGCGCCAAATAATCGTTCACGGTAACCACATGAACGCCCTTGCCCTCCAAAGCATTCAGGTAACAGGCCAGCGTGGCGACCAGCGTCTTGCCCTCGCCCGTCCGCATTTCGGCGATCTTGCCCTGATGCAGGATGATCCCGCCGATCAGTTGAACGTCATAATGACGCATGTTCAGCACGCGCCGGCCGGCTTCGCGAACGGTGGCAAAGGCCTCCACCAAAATGTCGTCTAGCGGGGCTCCTAGCTCAAGCTTGTGCTTGAATTCGGCGGTTTTGCCCGAAAGCTCGGCGTCAGAAAGTTGTTCAAAGGAAGGTGCGAATTCGTTAATGGCTTGAATGATCGGCTTGAGCAGTTTGAGCTCACGTTCCGATTTTGTGCCGAAAATTTTCGCTAGCAGAGCGTTAATCATAGGTAGGGCTGGTAGAACGGCAAAGTTCGCCTAACATCTAGTTTACCGCTCAAGAAATCCTCGTGTGCGCCGATATTGCCAAAGTAGAGGGAACACACCAAATGGATTTTTCGAACACAAGTTGGCTGAACAAAGTTTGCGACCCGGCCGAGATGACCCTGGGAGCGGCTGTAGCCCAGGCCCTTCTCCAAGCCCGCACCCAACCGCACGTGGTTGACACAC
>JBBRIO010000613.1:0-3119 GCA_038220855.1 Bryobacterales bacterium
TTGGGGCCATATGGCTAGAAACCGCCAACTCGTTGAAATGATTGACGCTCGCGCCTCCGATCCGGGGACCTGGGTGCCGCTAATCAAATACCCTTCCACGCAGGCCGGGACCGTGATTGTTCTGCCTTTTGAGAACTCGTCCACGACGGCGGAACTGGACTGGTTGCGCGAAGGTCTGACGGATATGCTGATCACAAACCTGAGCCGGGCAGGCGGGATGCATGTTCTGGGCCGGGAACAGGTTCGGGCGCTGCTGGGGCCAGAGGGTACCGGGCAGCAGCCGTCGCGGGCTTTCGACCGGGCGATGAGGTGGGCCAAGGAGCATGGCGCGGATACGGTGATTACGGGCTCGTTTGCGCGTTTGGGGGACAAATTGCGGGTGGCGACGCAGGTCTATCGGGCGGCTGACGGGAGTTTACGGAGTTCCGAGAGCTTTACGGCGGACCAGCCGGAGCAGATTTTGACGCAGATGGATCTGGCGTCGCTGCAACTGGCCTCGAAGTTGGGCCGTCCGATTCAGCAAGAAGACCGGTTGGCGGGATTGTCGAGCCTGATGACGCCGAATCTGGAGGCGTATCGCTATTACACGCTGGGGATGGAGAAAGCGCAGACGCTGGCCGCGGCGGAGGCGATCGAGTTGTTCGAGAAGGCGGTGGCGCTGGATCCAAATTTTGCGATGGCGCATGCGCGGATCGGCTATACGTACACGTCGAGTGGGGCGCGACCGGTAGAGGCCAAGCCCAGCCTGGAGAAGGCTTTCCGCCTTTCCGGCCGGCTGACGCCCAGGGACCGGCAGCACATCACGGCTTGGTATGCCCTCGCGAACCTGGATTATCCCGCCGCGATCCAGGCATACCAGTCTTTGCTGGCTAACGACCCGCGCGATGTGGAGGCTTACACGAGGTTAGGTTCTCTGCTGAGCGGAGAACGCCGTCCCGCCGAGGCGGTGGTGGTGCTGCAGAAGGCGTTGGTGGTGGATCCGAACTCCGCCACGACGTGGAACGTGCTGAGCGGCGTGCAGAACCGCGCGGGGTGGGGGGAACAGGCGGTGATTTCCGCGCAACGTTACGTTGGGCTGATTCCGGCGGAGCCGAACGCTTGGGACAGCATGGGCATGTCGTTACACATCGCCGGCAGGATGGAAGAAGCGGAAGCAGCGTTCCGCCGGGCGTTATCTTTGAAGCCGGGGTTCCAACTGGCGACGATTCACTTGGCGAATCTGGCTTACCAGCGGGGCCGTTATGGCCAAGCGATGGCGCTGTGTCAGGGGTACCTTGCCGGGGCCATCAGCATGCAGGAACGTGGCCGAGGCAATGGCTGCCTGGCCTTGATCTATGCCCGCCGGAATCAGCAAAAGCAGGCGACGGCCGCGGCAATGGCGGCGTTTCAGAGCGATCCATTGGCGATTTACGAACCGGCAATGGTGGCGCTGCAACGGGGAGACTTTGGGCGAGCAGAAGAGCTGGCGAAGACGCTTTTGCCGGTGAATGATCGCGGACATCGCATCGAGGGCCGGACCCCGCTCGTACTTTTGGGGCGGATCGCGATGGGCCGCGGCCGGGCGGAGGAGGCGATGACGGCTTTTCGGTGGGCGTTAGCGGAGAATCCGCCGGTCTACAATGCGGAGTGGCACGAAGAATGTTTGGCCGATGCGAACCTGGCTTTAGGGCGGTATGAGGAGGCTGTTACGGAGTATCAGCGGGCTTTGGCGAAATTCCCGGGGGTTGGGTTAACGAGGTACCAATTGGCAGTTGCTTACGAACGGTTGGGGAAAGGCGAGGAAGCGCGGGCGGAGTACCGGCGGTTCGTTAGCGAATGGAAGGGTGCCGATGCGGATATCCCGGAATTGGTGTTGGCTGAACGGAAGGGACGTAACTGAGTGGAGCTTCTGTTGGCTGAGCCAGCGGTCGATGCCGCAGACCAGGATTTCATGTTTAATGGCGGCCTGGAAGGCGGCGGTGCGCTGATGGGTCGGCGAGCGTATCCCCTACGAGGATGGGGTTGAGTGCGAGCGTTTGAATAGTCGATACCTGGGATGTCGTCGCGATGGACTCAGTTTGGGATGAGGAGAAAAGCAACAGGCTGCTGGTTGGAGTCAAGGCCATCCCCGGTCATGACGCCATCGTCGTTAATCGCCCATACCCGGCTGACGGTGGCGACGTAAGGACTGGGTACCAAACGCCCCGTCAAGGACACCATTTGGCCCCCGGTCATCGCCGGACAGATGAAGCCGTCGGCCGGCACGGAGGCCGTCCGCACCTCCCCGACGACGACGCCGTTCGCATTCACGCCATTGGCAGAACTCGACAGGGCGCCGGGGAGGTTCTGGAGGCTGGTAGCGGCTAGCGCTGGTGAAAAGAGCACAGCCTCGGTTTCGGTGTTCTGTCCGCGATCACTGAACCCTACAAGGTACCCGTTGGGTTGCCCGTGGCGGGGTTCACTCCTCCAATAGCCGGGGAGTCCGGGACACTCGACCGGTTGACCATTCCACCAAACACAGACTTTAGAGGTGTCGGTTCTGACGGCGAATCCAGCCGGAAATCCGTTCCAACCTACTGTCGTAGCCACAGAGCTCACCCAATCAGCGCCGTCCTGCAGGGGGTCAATTTGTTGCGAGGCCCATTGAACGGCGCGGTACATCCCCTGCGCGTTCTGGGAGTAACCGTAGACAATTGGATCTTCTCCCTCCGATATGGCGAGGGCGCGCGATTCGGCACCGGCCCCCGCCAGCGATCCAAGATTTCGGATGAGCCCCCGCCACCAGAGTGCGGCATGCGGGATACCGTTGGCGCGATCTGCAAAGCCACAGATTGTGCCTGCTTCATTGATGGCAGTTGCTTCCGATCCGGGTCCCCCGAACGAACCCAAATCGAGGGGAGCGTTGAAAACCCAGCGGCAAGCGCGGGGAGGCGCATTGACGTCCTGACTTCTGCCGACTACCACACCGCTTCCATTCAGGCCAAGACCAGTACTCGTGCCGAAGCCGTTTGGAGTGGGGTCAAACAGTCCGGTGAGCGGAACCGCGGTGTAACTTGCGGCGACGGTTTGCGGGGTGGAGCGCATGGCAAACAGGGCGCTGATGGCGGACGGAGGAAGAGGAGTGGGAGATGACATGGTAA
>JBBRIO010000614.1:0-3098 GCA_038220855.1 Bryobacterales bacterium
GACAACTCTTCGGTTTTCCCTTTCTTTATAGTCTATGTCCCGCTGTCGAAAGCGTGCCTGAGCGGTTAAGCGGCGCCTGGGTGTTCAAGGACACTCGAATGCCGGTTTCCGCTGTGTTTGAGAATATCGAAGCTGGAGCAACGGTAGAAGAAATCATGGAGTGGTTTCACCTCTCCCGCGAACAGATCGTGCCGGTGCTTCAGTTCGCCGCCCGCAGTCTTGAGTCTCCACCCCTCCATCCTAGCTACGCCACGAAGGAGGCCCGTTGGCAGTTCTTCGACAAGCTGATGCCTCGCTTGTCAGCATTGCCCGGGGCGGAGGCGGTGGCGATCACATCGTCGACGCCTGGGGACGGAGGCGGTGGGGAGAGGTTTGAACTGGCGGGGCAGCCGATACCGGATCCAGAGCGGCGACCGGCGGCGACGTTAAGTTCAGCGAGTCCGGGGTACTTCGGACTGCTCGGGTTGGGGGTGACGCAAGGGCGAGATTTCGAGCCGAGTGATGGGCTGCCGGGAAGGGAGACGGCTCTGGTGAGCCGGCTTTTTGTCGCGAAGCATTTTCCGCGGACGGATCCGCTGGGGCAGAAGCTGCGGTTCTTCGGGAGCGATTTGAAGCCGGAGCCTTGGCTGACGATTGTCGGGGTGATTCCGGAAATACGTCGGCCGAATGGAGACGGCAGGGAGCCGGAGATGGCAGTGATTGTGCCGCATCGGATGAATGCGAGCGGCTACATGGCTTTGCTCGTGAAGACGAGTGGAGACCCGGCGTCGCTTTCGGTGGCGGTGCGGCGGGAGGTGCAGCAGTTGGACGAGGTGCTGCCGTTGCCGGAAATGGAGCCGCTCGCCGAGACGATGACGCGGAGCCGTTGGCAATTGCGAGTTTTCGGGACGGTGTTTGGGGTTTTCGCAGCGATCGCGTTGGGGTTGGCGGCGGTGGGGATTTATGCGGTGATCGCGCATGCGACGGAGAGAAGAACGCGGGAGATTGGGATTCGATTGGCACTGGGCGCGACGGGTGGATCGATTTTGCGGGATGTGTTGCGGCGGGGGTTGCTGCAATTGGGTTTGGGATTGGCGGTAGGGGTGGCGGGAGCTTGGTTCGGGTGCCGGCTAATGGGGAAGCTGCTGTTTCAAGTTTCGCCGGATGACCCGACGACGTACCTGGGCGGGGCGGGGGTATTGCTGTTGGCGGGGGTGGCTGCGTGTTTGGCCCCGGCGTTGAAGGCGGCGCGGCTGGACCCGTTGGTGGCTTTGCGGCAGGAGTAGTGGGTTATAGGTCGTAGACTTCCCTACGGTGGGCGACGCGGGTGATTTCCACCGAGCGCCTAGTGTCATTGACGGGGTAGATGACGCGATAATCTGCGATTCGGATGCGCCATAGGTCGGAATAGCCTTTCAGCTTCTTGCAGCCGACAGGTCGGGGATCTTCCGCAAGCTCTGCTACTTTCTTCGCAATCCGGTCGAAGACCGAATCGTCAATCGCATCAAGTTCCTTTCGAGCAGAGGCCTTGATACCCAGAGCATAGCTAGCCACTTGGGAGGCGCTTTTTCAACCTTTCCGTCCGATATTGATCGAAAGGAATACTCCTCTCACTTTGGCGTTGCTCGGAGACGAGTCCATCATAGAAATCTTCCCAAACCGCTTGTGAGTTTTCAGATCGATTACGGCCGCAGTTTTTCGGCCCTTTTCATCGGTAATGAATTGTATTCCGCGCATGCTCAATCGCGCACTCCGGCGCATACTTTACTGTATCTTATAGCCGGGCTGAGCTTCCCGGAGGGTTGGAGCGGGACTGGCGGCTGGAGTAGGCTAGAGATATGGGAAGAGCGTGGATTCTGGCGGGAATGGTCGTGAGCGCGGTTTGGGGGCAGGTGCCGGATCAACAGCATGCGATGCACATGGACGCGGGTACTTTTGCGCGGGTTTTAGAAGACCCGAGCCGGGACGCCTGGCAGAAGCCGCATGACGTGGTGATGGCTTTGGCGCTGGAGGCGGACGAGAGTATCGCCGACGTAGGGGCGGGAACGGGCTATTTCAGCCGACGGTTTGCGCGCCATGCGAGGAAAGTCTGGGCGGTGGATATCGACCCGAAACTGTTGGAGATTGCGGCGAAGGGCAAGCCGGCGAACGTGGAGATCGTGCTTGGCAAGACGGACGACCCGATGCTGCCGGCGGGAGCCGTGGACACGATTTTCATCTGCGATGTGTGGCACCACATTGAGGGACGGGCGGCGTATCTCGTGAAATTAAAAAAGGCCTTGAAGCCGGGCGGGCGGATCGTGGTGGTCGACTTCAAAGAGGGCAAGCTGCCCGTGGGGCCGCCGGCTGCAATGAAGATTTCCGAAAAGGAGCTGGTGGGGGAGTTCGCGGCGGTTGGGCTGCGTGTGAGCCGTCGCCATGAGATGCTTCCCCACCAGTATTTCCTGGAGTTCCGGTAGATTAGCGTCGGCCGTAACCGCCGCGGTGGTCGCGTTCGCCGTCACGCATTTGACGCGTGATTTCATTGTCAAGTTGGGCGGATAGGCGATCGATGCGATCCCGCTCCCGACCGGAGAAGCCGAAGCGCGAGGAGCGGTCGATCTCCTGGCGGAGATTGCGCTCCATATCCCAGAGGCGGCGAGCCTCGCGGGGGGTGATCACGCCGGCGCGTTCGCCCCGGACGATGCGGGCGGCGAAGTTATCGCGCCCGTAGCCTTGATCGCGACCGTAGCCGGAAGGGCCAGAAGGCCGTCCGCCGTAGGGCTGGGCTTGCAGTGCGAGCCCGAGGATAAGGCCGATGAGAATGGTTTTCATGGAAGTGTGCCTCGCCTATCGAATTAGCAATTCCAGGGCCGAAGGTTAAGTTGTTGAAAGCACAATCGCTTTGCCGGGGAGGGGGTGGTGCAATTGCACCACCCCGCTGATGGAGGACCACCAGTCCGCTAGCGAAAGAGTTGGGGGGCGAACTCGGCGAGGTACTGGCGCCAGACGCTGTAGGTGTGCGGGCCTTCGGTTTCGCGGTAGACGTGCTTGACTTGGCGTTCGGTGAGCAGTTTGTCGAAGTTGCGGTTGCGTTCGAGGAGGAAGTCCTGGCGGCCACAGGCGAACCAGAAGAGCTT
>JBBRIO010000615.1:0-3090 GCA_038220855.1 Bryobacterales bacterium
GCGCGGGCCAGCCCCACCCGCGCCAGCGTATAGTCGGGGCGAATCCGTGTCGCCTCCAAAAACGAACTCACCGCCGCAGCATGCCGGTCCTGGCGAAACAACGCATCTCCGCGATAATAGTGCGGCTCTTCGTACGCCGGATCCAACCGAATCGCCCGGTCAAAATACGGCATCGACCGTTGCCATTGCCCTCCGCGGTGCAGATCGTAACCGGCCTCGAACTGTACCCGCGCCGAGTCCGGATACCGCTCCAATGCGCGATTTATAAGCGACGTCGTCTCGACCATCTCCCCCAACGCCCGCCGAGCCGCGATCACCATCAGGAACATCGCCTCGCTATCCAGCGCCCCGTCGCTCACCGTCACCACCTCCCGGAATCGCTTCGCCCGCGAGTACTCCGCCGCCATCGCCTGCCGCAGCTTACTGTTCGTAGGCTGCACCGCTAACGCCTTCCGCCACCACGTAATCGCTTCCGCGCTCTTGCCCTGTCGCGAGGAAGCCGACCCCGCCAAATACAGCGAGTTGAACTCCCCCGGTTGCGCCCGGGCCGCTCGGTCAAACCATCCCACCGCCTCCGCGTCCCGCTTCTGTTGCCAAGCCAGGAACCCTAAATTGAACAGCGACGGGTAGTGGTTCGGAGCCGTCGACAGCGCCTTTCGCCACACCGCCGCCGCCTCCTCCATCCGCCCCGCCGCCGCCAGCTCGCGGCCCTGCTCGGCCAACTCGTCCGCTCCCGCCTGCCACAGCCAAAACGCCAACACCCAAACCATCATTTCCCTGCCTCCAGCGTCAACACCTTGTTCCCCGCTACGTCCAACCGCTCCGTTGTCCGCCCGTCTGGCCACACCACCTTCACCTTCTCCGCCCCCTTCGCCGAACCCAACCCAAACGACAGCCGCCGGCCGTTATGCGACAGAAAGCTCGACTGGCTCGTCAACGTTTGCGCCTGGCTCCGGCCCCCCGCCGTCACCGTCACCACCGCACCCATCGCCTGTCCTGACAGCCGCACCTGCAGCCATCCGTTCCCGCTTCGGCTCTCGTTCCGCAACAACGCCGGCCCACCGTTCATGTTCATGATCAACACGTCCACGTCGCCATCGTTGTCAAAATCGGCAAACGCCGCCCCCCGGCTCGACGCTTTCTCCGTCAGTCCGGCAACCACAGAAACGTCCTCAAATCGCCCTCCACCCAGGTTGCGGTACAGCAGGCGCGGGTTCCGGTACTCACCCTTCAACTCAGGGAAAACATGCCCATTCACCTGGAAAATGTCCAACCACCCATCGTTATCAAAGTCGACAAAACCCGCTCCCCAACCCACGTACTGCGGGTTCACCGCCAATCCCGCCTTCATCACGACGTCCTCAAAAATCCCGCCGCCCAAGTCGCGATAAAGGTTCGGATAATCACCCGCGAAGTTAGTCTTAAACAGGTCCAGCCGGCCGTCGTTGTCGAAGTCCCCCGCCGCGATTCCCATCCCGCCCTGCTCGTTCCCGTGCTCACTGAAAGCCACCCCCGTCTCTGCTCCCAACTCGGCAAACTTACCGTTGCCCAGGTTCCGCAACAGCAGACTCGGCGAGGAATCCCCCGCCACATAAAGGTCGGTCCACCCGTCCTGATTCAGGTCCGTCGCCATCACCGTGAAACCATAGAAATCCTTCCACTCCTGCGCCGCCGTAAACTTCCCGTCGCCCTTACCTTTGTACAAAGTCAGCCCGCCAAATGGGAGTCCGCGAGGACCGCAAAAGACCGGCATCCCCTTCCATTGGCAGTTCGGCGCCGCCCCCGCTTTGGGCGTCTTCGCCAAGTCAAAAGCCACATAACGCGCCACCGCCAAATCCAAGTGTCCATCCCGGTCATAGTCCAGAAAGGCGCAGCCCGTGCTCCACTCTTTCCGGTCCGGCCACGCTTCGGCGCGAAACCCGTCTTTGCCCGTGTTCCGATACAGCACGTTCGCGCCCCAATAGGTCACAAACAAATCGTCAAACCCGTCCCCGTCCACATCGCCCGCGCAAACCCCATTGCCCCAACCCGTCCGCTGCATCCCGGCCTTCGCCGTCACGTCTACAAATCGCCCGTGGTCATTCCGAAACAGATAGTTCCCCCCCGCTGCCGGGCTCCCCAGCGCCGAACTGTTCACGAGAAAGATATCGTCCCAGCCATCGTTGTCGAAGTCGGTGAACGCTACCCCCGTGCCGTTCGCTTCGACGATGTATCGTTTCGTCGTCTCCCCCCCACTCACGAACCGTGCCCGCAGCCCCACTTCCGCCGCCACGTCCTTGAAGGTGATCGCGAACGGCCTTCCGCTCGCCGCCGGTCGAGCTATCGGCGCGGCACCCTGCGTCGCGATGCCCTGCGCCATCGCCAAAACCGCCCCGAACAATAACCACAATCCAAATACCTTGCTCACCCCTCCCAGTTTGTCGCAACCGAATATGAAATAATAGCGACGCTCGATTCCACTAGCTCGAGGTCCTCGCTTGATCAAAACAATACTCCTCATCTTCCCTCTCATCGCCAGCGCCATGTTCGCGCAAACAACCAACGCCACCCTCGTCGGCACCGTCGTTGATCCCCAAACCAGCATGATCGCCGGGGCGACCATCAACGTCAAGGACAAAGGAACCGGTGTCGTCCGGTCCGTAAAAACCGATGGGTCTGGAGCCTTCCGGGTCTTCCCGCTCAACCCTGGTCGCTACGAAGTCTCCGCCACCATGCCTGGCTTCAGGACCAAGGTCTTGCCGGAAGTGATTCTCGAAATCGCCTCCATCGTGAAGGTTGACTTCGCTCTCGACGTCGGTCAAGTTACCGAAACCGTCGAGGTCACCGCCTCCGCCGCGATCCTCCAAACGCAGGAGTCCTCCGTCGGCGGTACCGTCACCGGAGCCGAACTATCCCGCCTCCCTGTCAATGGACGGAACTACACCCGCCTGATTTTGCTCATGCCCGGCACGAGCGACCAAGGCGGTTCTCAATCGCAGGGGACTTTCTCTGGAACTCAGCTCGTCTCTATCAACGGCCAACGCCGGCAGGACAACAACTACACCGTCGACGGTGTCGACAACAACTTCCAAATGATGAACTCCCCGGGCG
>JBBRIO010000616.1:0-3080 GCA_038220855.1 Bryobacterales bacterium
AAGCATTCTCTCCAGTTTAGAGAGAACGAGCGTGGCGCCGCCACTCTATCGACAGTGCGTGAACCTCTATTGCTTCCTTGTGCCGGGTTGATCGCCGGGCTTTTGCTGGCCCAGGTCGTCCCGTTTTCGCGGGAAGAGGGGGTCGCGGTGGCGGCGGCGCTGGCGATGCTGGCGGCTCTCGGGCGGCGGCCCTGGATGGTTTGTCTGGCCTGTTTGGCGGTTGGGCTGCTGCTGCCGGCGCTTCGACCGGCCGAGCCGCCGCCGGAATTGGACGCCGCGGCGGGCGAAACGGTACTGCTCGAAGGCTGCGTGGTGGAGCCCTCCGTGTTTTCTGACCGTCGCGAACAGTTCACGATGGCGCTGGACGAAGAGGCGCGCGCCAGAGTGAGCTTGAACTTGCGGGAGGGGCAGATCCCGCCGAATCTGCGCTATGGCCAACGCATCGAGTTCGAAGGGAAGGTCAGGAAGCCGACGAACTTTCGTAATCCGGGCGCGTTTGACCTAGTGCAGTATCTCCAACGCCGCCATATCTACTGGACGATTTCAACGCGGACGGGGACGGAGGTGACGGTGCTGCCGGGCGAGTGCGGGCACTTTGCAACCGCTTGGCTGTACCAGGGGCGGGGCTGGATTCTGGCGCGGTTGGAGACGCTCTACCCCGGCGATAACTACAAGGCCTGGATGATGCAGGCGCTGCTGATCGGCGAGAACACGCGGCTGGAAAAGGCCTGGACGGAGAGCTTTCGGCGGACGGGGACCTACCATGCGCTCGTGATCTCGGGCATTCACATCACGATGGTGGCGGGGATTTTGTTTGGGATCATCCGCATGGGGACCGGGCGGATGACACTGAGTTTGATCATGACCGTGATTATCGCGTGGCTTTATGCCGCGACGTCCGGCTTAACTGCCCCGGTGCTGCGGGCGGCGGCGGGGTTCATGCTGTTCAGCTTGGCGCGGTTCTGGTATCGGGATCCGCGGATCCTGAACTTCCTCGCGGTGATCGCGATCACCGTGCTGGCGATCGACCCGGGCCAGCTTTTCGAAGCCAGTTTTCAGTTGACTTTTCTGAGCGTGGCCGCGATTGCGGCGCTGGCCGATCCGCTGTTTGAACAGAACTCGCGGCCGTTGGCGCAGGGCCTGGCCGAGTTGGAAGATTGGCGGCAGGATTTGCGCAAGCCGTTTCGCGTGGCGGCGTTTCGGGTGGAGACGCGGCTGGCGGTGCAAACGCTGAGCTACTGGACCGGGGTGCCGATGCGGTGGCTTTGCAAGGGGGTGGGCACGGCGCTGATCCTATTCGTGAACGCGTTTGAGATCTTCATGATCTCGTGCATCATGCAGGTGGCTCTGGCGCTGCCGATGGCGTTCTATTTCCACCGCGCTTCGCTGTCCGGAATGGTGGCCAACATCTTCGTCGTTCCCCTGATGAACGGGGCGATTGTGGCGGGCTTCGTGGCGGTGTTCACTGGGTGGCGCTGGGTGGCGACGGCGGCCGGGTGGTTCCTGGATGCCGGGCAATGGGTGGCGGCGACTTGCGCGGGGTTGGAGCCGAACTGGCGGATTCCGGATCCGCCAGTGCTGTTGGCGCTGGGCTTTGCCGTGAGCCTGATCGCCTTAGCCGTTACCGCTCGCCATGCGCCGAGGCTGCGTTGGCTTTGTTTTGGAATCACGATGAGTTTGTTCGCGGTGATTCTGTGGCATCCGTTTGCGCCGGTGCGGATGGCGGGTCAACTGGAGCTGACGGCGATCGACGTGGGGCAAGGCGATAGCCTGCTGGTGGTGTCGCCGGACGGGAAAATGATGGTGGTGGACGGGGGCGGTCTGCCGCAGTTCAAAGGCCGGCCGAAGCCGAAGCTGGACATTGGCGAGGACGTGGTTTCGCCGTATCTTTGGACGCGGTCGATCCGTCGCTTGGATGTGATTGTGTTGACGCACGCGCATGACGATCATGCGGCCGGGTTAGAGGCGTTGATCGAAAACTTTGCCCCCGCTGAGCTATGGACGGGGGCGATGGGGGAGAGCCCGACTTGGCAACGGATCCGGGCGAAAGCTTTGTCGCGCGGGGTTAAAATTGTGCCGCGATGGGCGGGGGAGTCGTTCGGTTGGGGCGGGGCGAAATTTGAAATTCTGGCTCCTTATGCCGATACGCCGCCGACGGAAGTGGCGCGGAACAACGATTCGTTGACGATGCGGATTTCGCTGGGGCGGCGGAGTGTTTTGCTGACGGGAGATCTCGAAAAAGAAGTGGAGTTCCGGTTGTTCGACGAAGGGAAGCTGGTGCCCACCGATGTGTTAAAAGCAGGCCACCACGGGAGCCGAACGTCGACGACGGAGGACCTGCTGCAGAAGTTGCAACCGACGTTCGCGGTCATCTCAGCTGGCCGGGACAACCTGTACAAACATCCGCATCCGGATGTGGTGAAGCGATTGGAGGAGCATCGAGTGGCGATTCTGCGAACGGACCAGTATGGCCTCGTGCGGATCCTGACCGACGGGGAGCGGCTGACGGTGGAGCGGTTGCCGTGGAGCGCGGACACCCGGGCATTGCTGCCAGCGTTCTGAAACAATGTGGGTGAGGAATTTCTTATGGCAGAAGATAACAGCAGTAAAGCGGTATGGTTTTTGACGGGTGCGGCGATAGGTGCCGCAGTGGCGCTTCTTTACGCGCCGGCCAGCGGTGACGAAACCCGGCGGCGCTTGTCGCGTCACGCCGGAGACAGCGCTGATGTGCTCACCGAGAAGGGCAAGGAGATGGTCGACCGCGGCCGCGACTTGTACGAACAAGGCCGGAAGATGGCCGATGAAGCGGCCGATCTTTTTGAGCGCGGCCGGAAGATGGTCGAAGGGTAATGCCCATGCAACCGCTACCCGCATTTCACAACGAGCCGTACACGGACTTCTCGCAGCCGGGTAATCGGCAGGCGATGGAGGCAGCGCTTACGCAAGTGCGCGCGTCCTTCGGGCGAGAGTATTCGTTGTGGATTGCGGGCCAAGCGGTGCGGACCGAGGATTGGCTTCGTTCCGTAAATCCGTCTCTGCCCGATGAGACCGTGGGGCTGCACGCGAAGGCGACGGCGGCC
>JBBRIO010000617.1:0-3065 GCA_038220855.1 Bryobacterales bacterium
AGCGATCGTAAAAGAGACCGGTGCCGAGGCGGAGGACCAGAGGACGGTCGGTGGAGGGTCGCCAAGCGAGGCCGAGACGCGGGGCGATGTTATTGGAAGAACGGGAGACTCCGTTGGGCATGGCCTGGCGGTCGAAGCGGGCCCCAAGTTCCAGGAGGAGGCGAGGGCGGAGTTCCCAACGGTCCTGCAACCAAGCGCCAACGGGGATGGTGTTGAAGGCGGTGCGGGGATCGCCGAAGGCCTGGATGAAGAGATCGGGGCGGCCGAGGCGGAAGTCTTGGAGGGACGGGAAGACAAAGATTCCGGCGTAACGGTTCCGGAGAGTGGCATCGAGTTGGACAAGATGAGCGTCAACTCCAGCGCTGAGGCGGTGGTGGCCGAGGACGAAGTTGAGATTGTCGGCGAGTTGGAAGTGGCGTTCGGTGCGGTTAGAGTTTAAGCGATAAAACCCACCGAGGGTGACTGCGCCCGGAATCTCCCACATAGCACCGGGGGCATTGGGGCGCAGTTCCATTTGGCGGGCGGCAACCTGGAAGCGGAGATCGTTGACGACCGTGGGGGTGGCGACCCGGAGCCAGTTGCCGACGAGGGAATGGTCGACCGTGAGGCTGTTGCCTTGGGCGGAGCGATCAGTGAAGTTTTCGGGGCCTTGGACCTCGGCGTGGACGCGGCCGCGGGAGTAGGCGTAGCGGCTTGAAAAGGCGTCTTTTTCGCTGGCTTGATGGTTGAACTTGGCGGAACCTTCGGTCCCGCGAGTGCCGGTGGGATAGAGTCCGCGGTAGGCACTGGGGACTGCGGCGAGGGCTGATTGACTGACGTTGGACCACTCTTCGGCGGATTCGTTTTCGTACTCGACGGCACCGGCGATGAAGGTGCGGTCGCGGCGGAGGGGGCCGTTGGCGGAGACTCCGGGTTGCTGGCGGCGGAAGCGGGGCCTGGCGGTAGAAGCGACCTCGGTGCGTTGGGCGTTGGTGATTTCGTGCTGGGCGAAGAAGGTGACGTCTCCATGCCATAGGTTGGTTCCCGAACGGGTGACGAGGTTGAGGAGGCCGCCGGCGGCTCCGCCGAATTCCGCTCCGACGGCTACGCCGGAGAGGCGAAACTCCTGGACCATTTCGAGACCAATGGCAACCCGGTTGCCTCCGGTCGTCTCGTCCCGGTTGTCCAGGCCGTCGATTTGAATGCCGTTGTTGCGGGGGCGGATGCCGCCGAAGGTGAAGCCGCTGTCTCCGAGGGGGGATCGGGTGCCGGTCATGGTTCGTTGCGAACTGGCGCCGGCGGTGGGGGCGGCACCGGGGGCGGCGAGAACAAAATTCAGGTAGTTGCGGCTGCGGGCGGGCGCTTCTTCAATCCGCTCGTAGCCGAGAGTGGCGCTGGATGAAGAGGCGGTGACGTCGATGGCGTCGGGTTCTTCTCTGACCTCTAGCTGGCTGGAGACGCCGGCAGGAAGTAGATCGAACCGCATGGTGACGATTTGGCCGACCGAGACCGGGAATGGTTTGACGCGGATGTCGCTAAAGCCGGCAGCGGAGAGGCGCAGGGTGTAGGTACCGACGGTCAGGGCGCGAATTGCGAAGCGGCCGGTGCGATCGGTGGTAGCAGCGCGGTCCAACCCGGAGTCTTCTAGACGCAGGGAGATCCGGACATTAGGCACTATCCCACCGCTGGCATCGTGGACGATACCCTCTACGGCCCCTGTGCTGGTAGTCGCTTGAGCAAACAGGCGGGGCGAGAGCAGGGCCAAGAAAGCAGAAAGGCAGAACCTATGCACAGTTACAGGGTACCGAACTGCACGAGAGGGGTTTTGCCTTTCTGGGTTGGGTTAGTGCTTGGCTGGTGCCGGTACGGCAGGTGCTGGTGCTGCCTTGGCCGCTCCGGCGGGCGGATCCACTTGGCGGAGGCCGGTGGGGTAGACCCGTTCTCGCGAGTCGACATCAATCATGCAGAAGCCGAGCAGGATTCCCAGGAAAATCAAAGAACTCACAAAGATGATGGAGTTCAAGGGCTTGTCATTGCGGAGGTGCATGAAGACGAGGGCGACGAGGGATGCTTTAAGCGTGGCGATCAGCATGGCCACGATCACGTTTACGGTGGAGGAGCCAAAATTGACGTAGGAGGCCCCCACGGTCACGCCCGTCAAGATCAACAACGCAACGAGAGTAAACAGGTACGGCAGCGGAGAATGGGATTTGGAATGGGCTTGTTCGCTCATGGAGTTCCTAGCTAATCAAATAGAGTAAAGGGAAGAGGTAGATCCAGATGAGGTCGACCAAATGCCAGTAGAGACCGATGAGGTCAACTGGGGTGTAGTAGGCGCTCGAGAAGTCACCGCGACTGGCCCGAACCATCAGCCAAGCTATCAAGATGATGCCGATAAGAACATGGAAGCCGTGAATGCCGGTCATCATGAAGTAGAAGCCGAAGAACATGGCTTGCTGGGGCGGCCCGCCGACCTCGGCAAGGCGGAAATACCGCCCAGGCAACAGACCTTCGTGGAACTTATGGGAGTACTCGATATACTTGATGACCAAGAATGCAAACGCGAAGGCGAGGGTGATCCCCAAGTTCATGACCGTTTTGGACTTCTGGTCGGTCGATGCATAATGGACAGCCATCACCATCGAGAAGGACGAGCAAAGCAGAAAAACGGTATTGACAGCCCCCAGGACTCTGTCGAGGTGGTGATGGCCGGCAACCCACGCTTCGGGGTAGACGCCCTGCATCAGACCGTAGCCCACGAAGAGGCCACCGAACATCAGGATTTCGGTGGCCAGGAAGAGCCACATCCCGGTCTTAGACGTATCTAACTGTTGATCAGCGGTTACAAAATGGTGCTGACGGAAGCGGTGTTCCGCTACCTCGGGGGAATGAGAACTCATGCATTCCTTCCCTTGCCAACGGGCCGATAGTAGTCGTAGGGGCCGCCACCGATAGTGGGAATTTCATGGAAATTGTGGGTAATAGGCGGCGAGGATGTCTGCCATTCCAGGGTCCGGCTGTGCCAAGGATTGGCCGGGGCATCCATCTTCTTCCGGAGAGAGGCGAACAGGTAACCGGCCATGATC
>JBBRIO010000618.1:0-3062 GCA_038220855.1 Bryobacterales bacterium
CCGGCTGCAGCCGAACCGGCACCGGCGTCAGCCGGGCCCGCAGTCCCCGCGCAAAGCCCGTCATATCCTCCGGCGACAAACCCACCACCCGATACGCCGCCAGAAACGCCGCCAACGGAACCGGCGCAACCTCGCCCGACAGGATCAAATCCATCGCCAATTCGGCTTCGGACTCGTCTAATGGTTTCGATTCAGTGACTTTATGCAGGAAAGGGAAAAACGACATGGTAAACTTTAGAGTTTAACGTATGAAAATTCACGAGTATCAAGGCAAAGCCATACTCGCCCGCTATGGAGTGCCCGTGCCGAAAGGCAAAGTGGCATTTTCTGTAGAAGAGGCTGAGGCTGCAGCGAAAGAGCTGGGCGGATTCGTCGTCGTCAAGGCGCAGATCCACGCGGGAGGTCGCGGCAAGGGCGGCGGCGTGAAGGTCGTCAAGACGGTCGAGGACGCGGTCACCGCCGCGCGGAAGATTCTGGGCATGCAGTTGGTCACCCACCAAACTGGGCCCCAGGGTCAAAAGGTGGGTCGGCTGCTGATCGAAGAAGCGCTGCCCATCGAAAAGGAGCTCTACCTGGGGATCACCCTTGACCGCGCCAGCGGCAAGAACGTCTTCATGGCTTCGAGCGAAGGTGGCATGGAGATCGAACAGGTCGCCCATGATTCGCCCGAAAAAATCTTGAAGGAAGTCATCGAACCCGGCATCGGACTCTCCGCCTACCAGGCCCGTAAGTTGGCCTTCGGCATCGGCGTCCCCGCCGCCAGCGTCAACGCCACCGCGAAAGCCATGATGGCTCTCGCCAAGGCCTACGACGAAATCGATTGCTCCCTCGCCGAAATTAACCCGTTCATCCTGTTGAAGGATGGCCGCGTCATGGCCCTCGACGCCAAGCTCAACATCGACGACAACGCCATGTTCCGGCATCCCGAATTCGTCGACCTCCGCGACCTCGCTGAAGAAGATCCGCTCGAAGTCGAAGCCTCGAAATTCAGCCTCAACTACATCAAGCTCGATGGCAACATCGCTTGCATGGTCAACGGCGCGGGCCTCGCCATGGGCACGATGGACATCATCAAGCACGCCGGCGGCGAACCCGCCAACTTCCTCGATGTCGGCGGCGGCGCCAACGAAGAGCAAATCAAAAACGCCCTCCGCATCCTGTTGAGCGACTCGGCCGTCAAGGCCGTCTTCATCAACATCTTCGGCGGCATCCTCCGTTGTGACGTCCTCGCCACCGGCGTCGTCAACGCGGCTCGCGAACTCGGCATCAGCGTCCCCATCGTCATCCGTATGGAAGGCACGAACGTAGCCGAAGGCAAAAAAATCCTGGCCGAATCCGGCTTCAACTTCGCCGTCGCTGACGGCATGAAAGACGGCGCCGAACAGGCTGTGAAGGCGGCACAATGAGCGTACTAGTAAACAAAAATACCCGCCTGCTCGTGCAGGGTTACACCGGTGCCCAGGGCACCTTCCACGCGACGCAGTCCATCAACTATGGAACCACCGTAGTCGGTGGCGTCACCCCCGGTAAGGGCGGTGCCATGCACCTCGAGCGCCCGGTCTTCAACACCGTCGCCGACTGCGTCAAAGAGACCGGAGCCAACGCCAGCGTCATTTTCGTGCCGCCGCCGTTTGCCGCCGATTCGATCATGGAAGCCGCCGACGCCGGTGTCGCCTTGATCGTCTGCATCACCGAGGGCATCCCCGTCCGGGACATGATCGCCGTCCGCCAGTTCCTGAAAGGGCGCAACGTCCGCCTTATCGGGCCCAACTGCCCCGGCATCATCACCCCGAACGAGTGCCGCATCGGCATCATGCCCGGGCACATCTTCAAGCCCGGCAACGTCGGCGTCGTCAGCCGTTCCGGAACCCTGACTTACGAAGCCGTAGGCCAGCTTTCCGCGCTCGGCATCGGCCAGTCCACCTGCATCGGCATCGGCGGCGACCCCATCATCGGGACCACCCACCTCGATGCGATTCAGCTCCTCAACGCTGACCCCGATACCCACGCCATCATCATGGTCGGCGAGATCGGCGGCAACAACGAAGAGATCGCCGCGGCGTGGATTAAGGACAACGTGACGAAGCCGGTAGTCGGGTTCATCGCTGGCCAGACGGCGCCGGAAGGCCGCCGCATGGGCCACGCGGGTGCCATTGCCGAAGGCGGATCGGGCAAAGCGTCCGACAAGATGGCGGCGATGGAAGCGGCGGGAATCACCGTCTGCGCTTCGCCGGCCGAGATTGGTCAGAAAGTAAAGGAAAGATTAGGACTGTAATGGAACGTACTTTTGCAATGATTAAGCCGGACGCCGTAGCGACCGGGAAGACGGGCGCGATTTTGAGCGTGATCGAACAGAACGGTTTCCGCATCGTGGCCATGAAACAGCACACGATCAGCCAGAAGGAAGCCGAAGGTTTCTACGGCGTACACAAAGAGCGCGGCTTCTTTGGTTCGCTCGTTTCGTTCATGACCTCCGGCCCAGCCGTGCTGCTCGTACTCGAGAAGGAAGGGGCGATCAAGGCTTGGCGCGACCTCATGGGAGCCACCAATCCCGCCAACGCGGCCGAAGGAACGATCCGGAAGATGTTCGCCGAATCCATCGAGCGGAACGCCTCCCACGGCTCCGACGCCCCGGAAACGGCTGCCGTCGAAACCGTCTACTTCTTTACTCACTCCGACCTGCTGTAGACACAAATGCGTCGGATCCTTGTCGGATGGGCGGCCATTTCCGTGCTGTTTGCGCAAAAGGTCGCCTTCGACAAGGTTCCCGACGCGATTCTGGACCGCCGCCTGGAAGCTGTCCAGAAGAGTAATCCGGATCGCAAAGTAGCGGTTCAGAATCTGTTCGCTTAAGCCTCCTGCTCGGGCGAACGCTTCTCCGAACGTCTGGTGAAAGGGTCGAAGCCCCCCAACCTGCAGTGCGTCCTGCCAGGTTCCAGCGACGACATCATTCTCGTCGGCGCGCACTCCGACAAGGCGAAAGACGGTGAAGGGGCGATCAATAACTGGACTGGTGCCTCGCTGCTCGCGAGCCTCTACCAGAGCCATAAGGCTTACGGTCA
>JBBRIO010000619.1:0-3060 GCA_038220855.1 Bryobacterales bacterium
CGGCCAAAGGGCGCTCCAACTTCTTACGCGCGACGACTGCCCGAGTTGGGCTGATCGCGGCCACTAAACTGACAAAACAGGAGGGAAACATCGTGAGAACTTAAGGGGGAAAGATCGTGATCCGTTACAATATATCGCATCCAGACACCGCATCGTTTACATGATCCGGTGCGTGGCGACCGCGTCACCGGAGACAATGTCAAACACGGATCTTATATCGGAGCCTTTCAGCGATTTGACGGAAGGGTATTCCTCCCCCGACTGCGCCGCGTACGGGGTTGCCTGAGGCCGCGATGAATGTCCTTCAGGAAGGTTTTCAAGTCTTTCCTTGACGACCCTGCCCATCGAACCGGCTTTAGTGGTTTTGGCCCAGTCTCCGTTTATACAATTATATCTATATCGCTATACTTGTCACGGCTTTCGCTGGAACCAGTTCCGCCATCGTTCGGCATCGGTGATTTTAACGTTCGATGCAACGAGCGCCTCTGATTCCGACGCCTATCATTTCAGGGCCTGTCCAGGTTCCTGGCGGGGCGAGGAAGCTTGGCGGCGATAGGCTTGGGAGGTGAGTGATCCCAGAGTTCATCGGTCGTAGGGTAGGCTTCGACTTGACCTTCGGCGCTGGACTTGCGGTCAATGGAACAGGCGCATTGGCCGCTCATGGAGAAGGCGAAGCGGACGGCGAGTTTGGCCTGCTATTGCTTGACTTGGGAGACGCCTTCGGTGAGAGGGCGGGCCCAGGCTTTGGCTTATATGATGGCGAACTTCTTGTTGCGGCAGAAGAGAACCAAGTCCTCGATTTCGGTGGGGGAGCGGCGGCGTTGAGTACCGCGGTATTCGCGTTGGATGCGGGAGCCAGGGACTCTGCTCCAACCGGCGAGAAGGAAATTGCGATTGCTTCTGGAATCGGACGTTGGCCAACCCTTGATTTCCGACCTGGCGTGTTCCCGTTGGATGGTTTGCGAATTGAAAAACGCCGCAAGTTCGCGCCGTCCGTGGATTACGGCAATTATCTGAATCGGTGTTACCTCCCAGCGGTAGACCACCCATAGGAGTAGAAGACCCAGAATCGATGGCGCCGGTCCATAAGGTCTTCCTGGTAGTGCCCGATTCCTGGAGACCGCCCGAGTTGTTGGAATCCGGCAAGTATTTCCGACCGTATCCGGGTGGCGACACTGGGACTATATTTCACGAAGGCCGGCGCGAGCGCTTGGGGTGAATACAAACAGCGGTTTCACTGGTTTTGCGTTTTGGAACGGCGCCGCTCCTCAATCATTTCCAGTAGTTCGGCGAAGACCGCATCACCATCAAGGAGATCTCCGCCGCCAGCTTGCGCAGCCCCGAGGTCCAGTTTTTGCTTCAATTGCTTTAGCGAATCGTCGCGTTCCTGTTCTTGCCGCTCGAGTAGCCGCAGCGCCTCGCGAACCACTTCGCTCGTAGTCTGGTAGCGGCCGGACTCGACACGACTTTTCAAAAAAGCGTCGAGTTCGGGCGTTAGGGAAACGTTGACAGTGGTGCGTTGAGTGGCCATGGCTAATGGATTTGTAGCACATTGTGGCGTAACGTGCCAAGTCTGAGATTTCTGGCCGCAATGTTGCTTGGAAAGACCGCTGAGAATTTCGGTTTCAGCGTCCGCCGTTGAAGGCGGGGTGGACGACGGATTTTTTAGTTCACCGAGATCGGCGAGTGTGGGGCGATAGAGGGATTCGAGACGGTGGGTTTCGTTATGCAAGATTTCAAATGAAGGAGACGTGGCGATGCCCTGCTTCGATTGCTTCAAGAATGCATGCAACACCTAGATCGTATCGAGTCATTCCTTGCAGAAGCTCGGTCATAGTAAGAGTCCGCTTGCTCGCGGGCGCGGTTCGGTGCCGCGTTCGAATTACGCCAAAACGCAACCGTCGCGGACGAAGTATTAGCGCAGGATGGCCTGGATGGGTCCGGTGCCTTCCTCAATTAGATGGAAGGCGCGGCCGTTCGTGTTGAAATCCATCTTCTTGTAGTTCAAGCCCATCTGCTGGAGGATGGTCGCTTGGAGGTCGCTGATGTAGTGGGGGCGGTCGATGGCCTTATAGCCGACGTCGTCGGTGGCTCCTTCGACAATGCCTCCTTTCACTCCGCCGCCAGCAAGGAGCGTCGAGAAACCCTTGCCGTTGTGGTCCCGGCCGGTCGTGTTCTGCGACCACGGGGTGCGGCCGAATTCGCTCGTGAAAACTACCAGAGTGCTATCCAGAAGGCCCCGTTGCTTGAGATCCTGGATCAGTCCGGCGATGGGCTTATCGACAGCGCGGCACAGGGGGCCGTGGGTGTCCATGTCGCCGTGGGCGTCCCAGGCTCCGTTGCCGCCGCCAGCGTGGCAGATCTGAATGTGGCGGACTCCGTTTTCGACGAGACGGCGGGCGAGGAGGAGCTGACGGCCGAAATCATCCGTTGCTTTCGTGCCGATGCCGTAGAGATCCTTAACGTGGGTGGGTTCGTTTTCGAAGTCGACGATGGCGGGGGCCGTGCGCATCAGGTTGCCGGCGAGTTCGTAGGCTTTAACGCGGGCGGCGATTTCGGAATCGATTTTGTAGTCCTCACGGAACTTGGCGTTGAGATCCGTCAGGGCATGCATTTGGCGGTCGCGCTCGGCGCGGGTGGCGCTGGGCGGAGGGACGAGGTTCGGGATGGGCGTATCGCCGGGCTGGAAGGGCGTGGCCGAGTAAGACGCGCCGAGATAGCCGCCAGTCAGTTGGACGGGCGAGGAGGGACGGCCGATGTTGACGAAACTGGGGAGATTCTTATTCGCGGAGCCGAGGGCGTAAGTAACCCAACTGCCGAGCGAAGGATGTTCAAACTGGCGGAGGGGCTTGCCCGTGGAGTGTTCAATGACGGCGGGAAAATGGTTCGTCTGATGGCAATACATGGAACGGACGACGGCGAAATCGTCGATGACCGAGCCGATATTGGGGAACCAATCGGAGACGGGGATGCCGGACTGGCCGTATCGCTTGAAGGTGCGGAGGATGGGGATGACCGGGCGCTTCATGGCCGCGTTGTTGTCGCCGAAGCCGATGGCAT
>JBBRIO010000620.1:0-3059 GCA_038220855.1 Bryobacterales bacterium
CGGAGCAGGGGGAGTTGGGAATAGAGGACATCGCCGGGGCAGTCGGTGCGGGTGCAGGTGGTGGGGGAGGGGTTGCCGTCGCGATGGCTGGAGATGCGGGGCATCGAGAGGCGGGAGCCGGCATGGAGGCCTTCGCCGAGAGGGTTGAGGCCGATGCGGGCAGCTTGCCAACGGAGGACTTGTTCGAGGGAGTAGAAGGCTTCCGGAGTAGTCGGCTGGCGCATGAAATTTCCGAGAAGGGAGACGCCGAGGGTGCCGGCGTTCTGGCAGGAGAAGTGGGCTCCGATGACGTTGTCGCCGCCGGCGCGGCCTTCGAAGATAGTTCCGTCGGGAGCGACCAGGAAGTTATAGCCGATGTCGGCCCAGCCGTTGGAGTTGACGTGGAAGGCCCAGATGGCGCGGATCCAGGCGGGATAATCGCTGATGGGTCCGTCGGCGGTATGGTGGACTATCAGGTGGGTGACGGGGGCGTAGGAGGGGTTGTTGCCGCGCTGTTTATCGCCATCGGGGCAACCCCACTCCAGGCGGGAGATGACGCGGGGGCGATTGTCGTCGGCTTTTCGGCCATTGATTTTGGGAACGGAGACGCCGGGGTCGATCAGGGCGAGTTGGAGGGGGAAGGGGTCGCCCGAGAGGGATTCGAGTTCGATCCAGCGTTGTCCGGGGCCGAACCAGAGGAGTGAAGAGGCGGTGGGGTTCTCTGGATCAGGCGTGAGCGCCCGCCAGTTGGACCAGGATTCGGCGTCGGGTGAGGTGCGGATGCGGACGGGGACGATTTGTTTCGAGGCGAGGGCAGAAAAAGAAATGGGGGCGGGGTAGCGGAGTACTAGTGGTCCTGCTGACGCGGCAAGTTCCTGATATTGAACTAACTGGGCGAAAACCGCGAGGGGGAGACAAAAAAAGATCCAAGTACGCACGTACCTCAGTTTAGCTGACGCAAACGAGGGTATCCGTCCCCGCAAGAAATGTATGAGAAGACCACCCTTGGACTCTAGCGGGAGTCGGAGAATTCCGTTACAAAGGTATAGCCCCTCAGGGACAAATTCAGGAGCATGGACCGAATGCAACCTTCTTATCAAGAGCAGTGCTGGCGTGATGGAATTACTTGTCGCTCGTGCGTGGGGCACGCGGCGCGCTCGGTGGCCACGGTTTGTTCGGGGTTGACCGCGGAGCAGGCGGGGCAAACGTTTCGAAAGATGTACTCGCATGCTGACTGCTTGATCAACGAGCACGACTTCCAGTGGGCCTATTTGGAGGCGGACGGACAGGTGATGCCGATGCTGAGCAAGAAGATTGTTCCGCTTGTGCAGATTCAGGCCGCGTAGAAAAAATGAAACCGATCTCTTCCCCGACTCGTTACAAGTGTAGAGGAGATTGACATGGAAACTTTAACAGCCACGTTGCCCGAGACGGTAGGTTCCTTTCATCTGACCAGAAAAGAGTCCGAATTGCTGATTGTGTTGCGTCAGCACGCTGGAAACTGTTTGTCCCGGGACTTCCTATTGCAAACGATTTGGGGCTACACCGGAGGGGTTCGAACGCGCACGCTGGATGTGCACGTGCAGCGCCTGCGCCGTAAAGTCAGACTTTTTAACTTGGGCGGCGAGATTCAGACCGTCCTTCGTCACGGCTACTGTTGGGTTCCAATGGCCGCATAATTTCGCACTTTTATTTCCCGCAAGCACGCCCCGCAAGCCCGGCCCGTCGGTATCGCCGACGGGCCATATGCCGGTCACCACCCTTTTCTTAACAGCAGCGGGCCCTTTTGTACTTTCGGTCGAAATGTTCGGTTTGAAAGCGCCGATACTCTGCCGCAGAATGGATGGAGCCGTGTTGCGCCAAGTGACGGGCGTAGGCGTTTTCGTCGGAGAGTTCCCGAACGATCGCTCGTAGATTTTGCCAGAGGCGGCGGAGCATTAGATCTCCTCCGGGCGGAGTTGCGACTGAACGAACGGAGTCTCGGTGCTTCTTGGGGGTCGGGTGCCTTTCAGGATGCCGATCCATTGGCGGGCGGAGTCGATGAGGATGGTGGTGACGAGGACGAGGAAAACGCCGCAGAGGACGGCGTCGAGTTGGTTGTTGAAGACGACGGTGGGGTTGGTGGCGGTTTTGGCGGCGGCAAGGAAGCCGATGCGAGGGGAGGCGGAGAAGATTTTTTCGATCGCCGCGGTGAAGGTGACGGTGATGAGCCAGGTCATGGGGAGGAGCGTGATCCAAATGCGGCGAGCCCCGTGCATCTTGACGAGGACGGTGGTGCAGACACAGAGTGCAATGATGGCTAGGAGTTGATTGGCGATGCCAAACAGCGGCCAGAGGGAGTTGATACCTCCGAGGGGGTCGCGGACGCCCTGGATGAGGAAATAGCCCCATCCGATGACGACGGCAGCGCTGGAGCCGATCACGCTGGGCATCCAACTGGTTCGACCGAGGGGGGCGTAGATCTGGCCGAGGAGATCCTGGAGCATGAAGCGGCCGACGCGGGTGCCGGCGTCGATGACGGTTAGGATGAACAGGGCTTCGAACATGATGGCGAAGTGATACCAGAAGCCGAGGAGCGCTTCCCCGCCGCCGCCTTTCGAGAAGATATGAGCCATGCCGAGGGCGAGCGAGGGAGCGCCACCGGTGCGGTAGAAGAGGCTGTCCTCGCCGACGGATTTGGCAAGCTGGGCCATGGTCTCGACGGTGACGGGGAAGCCCCAGGCGGTGATGGTGGCGACGGCTTTTTCGGCCGTTGCTCCGACGACACCGGCGGGGGAGTTGACGGCGAAATAGATGCCGGGGTCGAGGACGCAAGCGGCAATCATGGCCATAATGGCGACGAAGCCTTCGAGCAACATGCTGCCGTAGCCGACGGGGAGAATATGCGACTCTCTGGCGAGCATTTTGGGGGTGGTGCCGGAACTGATGAGCGAATGGAAGCCGCTGACGGCGCCGCAGGCAATGGTGATGAAGCAGAAGGGGAAGACGCTGCCTGCGAAGACGGGGCCGGTACCGTCGATGAAGCGGGAGAGGGCGGGCATCTGCATTTGGGGTTGGACGACGAGGATGCCGACGGCGAG
>JBBRIO010000621.1:0-3042 GCA_038220855.1 Bryobacterales bacterium
GGATGGCGCCCACATGGTCCAGCTTGTTGAGGGGTTGCTTCAGAACCCACGGGTTGGAACCATCGGCTTCGTTCTTAGCGGAGAGCCGATCCGCGGGATCAGCCTGCTGCCGCAAGTCGGTGGCACAAGCGCTGCCGGCTGGAACCTTCCGGAATTCAGGATTCTCGAGAAGCGCTGAGCGAAGGCGTCAGCTCCGTCGGAGCGCGCCACGCAGACGTTTCACCGCCGCCGCGAAGTCGGCTGGCGGTTCGCTTGCGCAATCAATCTCGACTCCCGTAACCGGATGTGGGAAGGCCAGACGCGACGCATGAAGAAAGGGTCGCGTGTTCGAGGACTGTTTGGCTGTTCCGTAGACACCATCGCCCACGATTGGATGTCCGATGGCTCGCAAATGGAGCCGGATCTGATGCTGCCGGCCGGTGTCCAGCTCAACCTCGAGCAGGGTGGCGCGATTGAGCCGTTCCTTGACCCGGTAATGGGTGATCGCATGGCGTGACGGCTCGTCCTCATCACTGGCGATATGCCTCTTCCCCGACTCGTACTCGTCGGCGATCGGCAGGTCGATGGTGCCGCTCTCCTGGCGCGTCGAGCCCTCGACCAACGCGAGATAGCGACGGAGGAAGGCGTGCTCGCGAAAGCCGGCGCGACCCGCCGCATGGCATTCGCGGGAAAGTGCTACGGCCACCAGACCCGACGTTCCCTTGTCCAGCCGATGCAACGCCCCGACATAGGTCCGCGGTCCACGCACACGCGTGAGATCCGCGCGGAGGCGACTGAGAACAGAATCGTCGTTGACGCCCCCGTCGGTAGGAACCGTGAGCAGCCCCGCGGGCTTGTCGACCACGACGAGGTGTTCGTCTTGATGGGCGACATGAAGCGAAAGTCGCATCGCTTCCTGGCGCTTCCGGTTCGCGCTGTAAGTCACCACCTGTTCCGGTCGAATCCGCGTTCCGCCGTCGCGCACGCAGATCTGATCGACGTCCACCTGGCCCGCCGCCACGACGTCCTGGGCTTTGCGGCGCGAGAGGCCAAACTCGTGCGCCACGCGGACGTCGAGTCGTTCGTCAGCGCTCATGACGGGAAGGATAGTCGGCGCTTATGGCCGAGAAGCAAAAAAGGCCCCGCTTTCGCGAGGCCGGTACGACTCTTGGAGTTCTTTACTTCTGAAGACCGGGGCTCTGAGGAACGCCCGCTTCATCGTCATCCGTGGCGGTCTTCCGCGACGGCGCGTGGCTGTGGGGATCGGCCGACTTCTTCAGCGACGCGATGAGATCGTGGGTGATGGTCGCCTTGATGTGGACCTTGTCGTCCTCGGTGGCAACCGAGATGGAATCCGCGATCTGGGCAAGTTCGGCCTTCTGACCCGCCTGAAGGGACATCATGGCCGAGAAGCCGCGCACCACATCGGCGATCTTGGTGGCCGACTTGGCGTCGTTCGCTTCAGCCATCGCCGTGATGCCGACCTCGGGGTCGAAGTGGCCGTAAGCCACAACCTGCTTCACCGCGGGGAGGTTCGCCGCCGGGCCACCCATCTGGGAAGTCACGCGCGAGAGAACCGAAGGTCCCCCGACGGCCCAGAAGGCAGAGCCGGGTTCGACGGTCTCCAGCATCGCAACCAGTTCGCGGTTGTCGCGGAGGCCGTGGCCGGTCGCCCGGTTGGCCAGGAAGGTGTCCACCGCGGCGGCGTCGCCAGCCACGAGGATGCCGGCGTCAAGAAGCGCCACCGCTCCGTCTGCCTTGCCGTTGCTGTGGAAGATGGTGACTCCGTCACGACGTTCCTTCGTGGCTTTGCCGGCTTCGGGGATGGAAGCTTCGAGGCGCGCCGCATCGAATCGGCCGGTCACGAAGACCAGACCGTTGTCGGCGCGACGAGCGCCTTCGCTCTTCTCCTCTGCCGGCGCTGCCGCTCGAACGGCGATGACCACGGCATCGATGTCGCGCTCGGGGTTGAGACCCGTCTTCCGCTCGATCTCGGCGAGCGCATCGACACGACCGGGCTGACCTTCGGCGCCGAACTTCGCGTAGAACTGGGAATTGGTCAGGGCGCGGACATCGAAGCCCATCACCATGGAGCTGTCGGCGGGAAGGGCCAGCGCTTCGGGAGGAACCGGGCCCACCGCGGCACGGGCGGTGCCGGTGATACGGGTGGCGAAGGAGATGCCGATGCCCAGGGCGGAAACGGCGGCGGCGGTGAGGATCAGACGGCGAGAACGGTTCATGTTGAACTCCCTAATGAAGGCGACGACTTCGACGACTCTCAAGCGGATCTTTCGACCTCCGCTATGAAGAAATAACGTACTCGCGCCGAGAAAAGATCCACGCGGCGAGAACAACGCAGATAACTCCAACAGTTCCAAGAACTAATACCGACTCCCCGACGCCGAAAAACTTGGAGAAAATCTGGGCCAGACCTTCTTCGGCGGGGCGATGGCGGATCAGTGAACGTGCGTAGGCCACGAGCGTGTAGTTCGGAGCGTCGCCCGGAAAATTCCCGACGATGCCGTCCCAGATGAATAAAAAGAGCAGGCCGGGAATCAGCGGACGCTTCACGCTAACCCCAAGAAGCGCGAAGAGAGCGCCGTAGGTGAACAGCGTCAGGGCGCAGGCACCCAGATCCCGCAGGAGGTCCGGCGCACCGAAGCCAACGCCCTGAGGAGTGCCGACGCAAAACGCGAGATAGGTCAGAACGACGCACGGGATGGTGAGAGTCAGGACCGCGGTGAGATAAGCGAGGAACTCACCGAAGAAAATCGAGAGCCGCGGAATCGGTCGGGTGAGGAAGTAGGTCAGGGTCTTCGAGTCGACGGCGTCGGAGATCAGGGCGGAGCCGAAAAGCAACGCGACGAGCGGAAGAAGATTGCGGACGTAGAAGAGGGACGCGATCATTCCGTAGATCTCGAAACCGGTGAGCGGAATGTCCTTCGGCGCGTAGAGCCTCACCAGAACGCCGAGGCCGATGGGAAACGAGAGAAGGAGAAAGACCCAGAAGCTTCGCGGGCGCGGCAGCATCCGCTCGAGCGAGATGGCGAACACCGCCTTCGT
>JBBRIO010000622.1:0-3038 GCA_038220855.1 Bryobacterales bacterium
ATCGCCCAGGGCATCGGCCAGGCGCTCTTTGAGCAAATGGTCTACGACGAAAACGGCCAGATCCTCACCGGAGAGTTCACCGACTATGCCATGCCCAAGGCGCTCAACATCCCTTTCCTCGAGTGCCTTCACACCGAAACCCCTTCGCCCGTGAATCCGCTTGGCGTCAAAGGCGTCGGCGAGGCCGGGGCCATCGGCGCGCCTCCCGCCATCGTCAACTCCGTAGTTGATGCCCTCTCCCACCTCGGCATTCGCCACCTCGATATGCCGCTTACTCCCGAAAAAGTCTGGTCCGCCATTCAAGGAGCCCGCGCATGATTACGCAGGAATTCGAGTATTTCGCCCCTCCCACGCTCCACGATGCGCTGGCGCTGCTCTCCCGCCCCGGGGCTAGGGCGCTGGCCGGCGGCATGAGTCTAGTGCCGATGATGAAGCTCCGCCTCGCCGCTCCCGAGGCGATCGTCGATCTGCGCCGGATATCCTCCCTCCGGTCCATCGCAAGAGAAGGCTCGTTCCTTCACATCGGAGCCATGGTGACGCACTATGAGCTCGAATCCGCGCCGCTGATTCAAAACGAATGCCCGTTGCTTGCCGCCACGGCCGCCGCCATCGGCGACGTCCAAATCCGTAACTCCGGCACCATCGGCGGCAGTGTTGCGCACGCCGATCCAGCCGCCGACTACCCCGCCGCCCTCCTCGCCCTCGAAGCCAGAGTCCAGTTGATCGGCCCTTCCGGGCAACGCGAGATGGCCTTCGAAGACTTCGTCGTCGATACCTTTACCACCGAACTCGCACCGGGCGAGTTGGTCACCGCCATCCTCGTCCCGGTTGAAGAACCGGGCACTGGCGTGTACTACCAGAAGCACGCTCAACCGGCGTCGGGGTTCCCCATGGTGGGCGTAGGAGTAAGGGTTCGCCGCCAGAACGGCACCATCTCCTTCGTTCGCGTCGGCGTTACTGGGTTGTCCGGCAAGGGTTACCGCGCCCGCGGTGTCGAGGAACGTTTGCTCGGCACGGCTGGCTCAGAGCAGGATTGGACGCACGCGGCGGAGGTGGTCGCCGATGGCATCGAAGCGAGTGCGGACCTCCACGCCTCTGCCGCCTACCGAGCTCACCTGGCCCGTGTCGCGACGGAACGCGCGATTCGAGCGAGCCTGACGAAGGCGGCATGATATGCGGATGGAAGGTTCGTATACGCTGCCGGGCAGCCCGGAAACGGTGTATGCCTCGCTAGTGGACCCTGTTGTGTTGGCCGATTGCATCCCCGGATGCCAGGAACTCGTCGACGCCGGCGACGGCGTGTACAACATGAAGATGAAGGTTGCGTTGGCCGCGCTGAGCGGAGAATTTGTCGGCAAGGTCGCCATGGAGAACCTCGTTCCGCCCACCAGTTACCGGCTTCGCGTGGAGGGCACGGGGCGCATCGGGTTCCTCAACGGTCAGGGCGATCTCACTCTCACGGCGACCGGTGCCGGAACCACGCTGGTCAGCTATCAAGGCGAAGTTCACACCGGCGGAACGATCGCCGCGGTCGGCCAGCGCCTGGTCGATACGACCGCTCGCATGATGATCCGCCGCTTCTTTGAAAAGCTCGATAGCGTCCTCAAATCCCGCGCGTAGTTATCTTTGTTGCCATGGCGCAAACCTACGACGTCACCTTCAAGGTCCTCTTCCGTAACTCCCGAGGCATCCTCTCAAAGCTCTCCCTCGGAAACGAAACTTGTCGGCGCTCGCCACCACGCCTGTCAAGAGTTTTGCGCGGAGTTTTGCAAGAGCCTCACAGCCCATTTGGATTTATTTCTCCCGCCCTTTCAATAGTTTAGAAAATCACCGCCCAAGTTACTCCCTCCTCACCCGATATTCTCAAGATGACTAAGCGCCTCGCTTAACCCGTCAAAAGGAGCCATTATGATGACCCAAGAAGACCTCGATCTGTTTGCAAACTGCACCGATCTCGCTACATTGCCAGATCATATCCAAAAGGAACTCACCGCCGACTGGGAGCACGTCCGCGCCAAATGTGACGCCGATCTCAGTGAAATCGCAGCCACGTTATCCGAACCCCAAAGTCGCCGGCAAGAATCAAACCGGCTCAACGCCTGGCGATCCACCGGCCCCAAAACGGCAGCCGGCAAAGCCGCTTCCAGCAAAAACCGTCTCGCCCATGGTCTCTGTTCTCAAGAGTTGCTCCTCACCGGGGAATCGCCCGAAGAGTTCGAAGCGCTCCGTCAGCAAATGAGCAACGTCTATCAGCCCTTCACGCCAGAGCAGGAAGTGCTCACCGACCAAGTTACTCAAGCCCTCTGGCGACTCAACCGCGCCCAACGCGTCGAAGCAGAATCCTATCGCCAACTCCAGGCCGCCGCGATGGAAGAGCTCGAAGACGACAACCCCGAACTCGGCCTCGGAGCCCTCGGCTATCTCCTGAACGGCGAACAGGAAGGTCGCTCGATGGAACGTATCGCCCGCTATGTCACTGCTCACGAAAGGACCTATCTCCGAGCCGTCAAGTTACTCCAACAAACCCAAGCCAGCCAACCCAGACCACTGCCAGAAAAAGCCGTGGCCGCCGGCAAGGCAGTACCCGAAAATGCACCCCTCCCACCAGTTGGCTTCGAATCGAAAAATGAAATTTTCGAAGCCTTGGTCGAGCTTTCCTACGTCCCCCGCTGCTGAAAAAGCCGTCTCGCAACCAAACTCGGCCGCCTTCGAACCAGCAACATCCGCTCTTTGACAGTCCAACCGCCAACCGGAACACTCGAAGTGTGCCTCCAAGAAAGCCATGGCCGCCGGCGAGGCCCTACCCCAGAATGCACCACTCCCCCCAGTTGGCTTCGAATCGAAAAATGAAATCCTGGAAGCCTTGGTCGAGCTTTCCTACGTCCCGCGCTGCTGAAAAAACCGTCTCGCAACCAAACTCGGCCGCCTTCGAACCAGCAATATCCGCTCTTTGATAGTCCCACCGCCAACCGGCACACCCGAAGTGTGCCTCCAAGAAAGCCATGGCCGCCGGCGGGGCCGTACCCGAAAACGCACCC
>JBBRIO010000623.1:0-3030 GCA_038220855.1 Bryobacterales bacterium
AGGGCGGCGATGCCGAGGGTGCAGAAGCCCATGTGGCTGACGGAGGAATAGGCGACGAGACGTTTCCAATCGGGCTGGACCAAGCTGATGAGGGCTCCGTACAGGATGGCGACGATGGACAGGACCGCGAGGACCGGGGCGGCTTCGCGGGCGGCCTCGGGGAACAGCGGGAGGGAGAAGCGGATGAGTCCGTAGGTGCCCATTTTCAGGAGGACGCCAGCCAGGAGGACGGAGCCCGCGGTGGGCGCTTCGGTGTGGGCGTCGGGGAGCCAAGTGTGGAAAGGCAACATGGGGACCTTGATGGCAAAGCCGGCGAAGAAGGCCCAGAAGAGCCAGCGTTGAGCGTCGAGGGGGAGCTTCAGTTTGAGCAGTTCGGCGAGTTCAAAAGTCGGGCGGGGGAGTTGCTGGGTTCCGAGCCAGTAGAGGCCGATGATGCCGAGCAGGAGGACGACACTGCCGGCGAGGGTATAGAGGAAGAACTTGATGGCGGCGTAGAGACGGCGTTCGGCTCCCCAGATGCCGATGAGGAAGTACATGGGGACGAGGACGACTTCGAAGAAGACGAAGAAGAGCAGGAGATCGAGCGCGAGGAAGAGCCCGATCATGCCGGCTTGGAGCAGCAGGAGCATGGCGTAGAACTCTTTAGTCCGGTCTTCAATCGCATGCCAGGACGCGAGCGAGGCGAGGGGACCGAGGAGGGCCGTGAGGAGGACGAGGAGGAGGCTGATGCCGTCGAGGCCGAGGAGGTACTGGGCACCGAGCGAGGGAATCCAGGGGACGCGTTCGACGAATTGATAGCCGGTGGCGGCGCGATCAAAGTGTTGCCAGAGGGGGAGGGCGAGGGCGAGGCCGGCGAGGAGAACGCCGTTGGCCCACCAGCGGATTACGCCGCGGGCGGAGCCGGGCAGGAAGAGGAGGACGACGACGCCGAGGAGGGGGAGGGCTAAGAGAGACGAGAGCCAGGGCATGGGCTAGGAGCTCCTTAGGAGGTACCAGCCGGCGAGGGCGGCGAGACTCATCACGATGACCAGGGCGTAGGACTGGGCGAAGCCGGTTTGGAGGAAGCGCACGGGGAACGACGATAGCTTGAACGTGAAGGCCGTGAGGTTGACGGCTCCGTCGATGACCCAGGTATCGGCCCAGCGGCTGAGGACGCCGGTTTTCCGCGCGAGCCAGCCGAGGCCGTTGACTGCGCCGTCGACGCCTTTTTGATCGAGGTTGGCCAGGGTGGCTCCGCCGTGGCGGGCGAAGCCGCGGACGATGGCCCATTCGTAGAGATCATCGAAGTACCAGGCGGCGCGGAGGAGTTTGGCGACGGGGGCGGCGGCGGACTCGACGCGTTCGGCCAAGCCGGGACGGCTGAGATAGAAGTGGTAAGCGAGGCCCAAGCCTCCCACGGCTGCGGCGGCGGAGGCGGCCATGACGCCCCAGGAATGGGCGGCGGGGGTGGCGCCGAGCCAAGCGGCGAAAGGGGTGGCGAACCAGCCGGCACCTACGGAGCCGAGGCTGAGGCACCAGAGCGGAATGATCATTCGCTTCGGCGATTCTTCGATTTCGAGATCGCCGCGATAGGCACCGAAGAAGGTGAGAAACAGGAGGCGGCCCATGTAGAAGGCGGTGAGGAGGGCCGTCAGAAGGCCGACGCCGAACAGGGCGGGGGAGGCGGCCCAGGCGCTTGTGAGGATCGCGTCTTTCGAGAAGAAGCCGGCGAGGCCGGGCCAGCCGGCGAGGGCCAAGGTGGCGATGAACATGGTGCGAAAGGTGTGCGGCATGCGACGACGGAGGCCGCCCATGAAGCGGATATCCTGTTCGCCGTCGAGGGCGTGGATGACCGAGCCGGCGCAGAGGAAGAGTTGGGCTTTGAAGAAGGCGTGGGTGACGACGTGGAAGAGGGCGGCCCAGTAGGCGCCGACGCCGAGGGCGATGAACATGAGACCGAGTTGGCTGATGGTGGAGTAGGCGAGCACCTTCTTGATATCGTGCTGGACGAGGGCAATGGAGGCGGCGACGACGGCGGTGAGCGCGCCGATAGAGGCGGTGAGGGAGCCGATTTCGGGGGTGAGGGCGAAGAGCGGGGCGGAGCGGACGATGAGGTAGACGCCGGCGGTGACCATGGTGGCGGCGTGGATGAGGGCGGAGACGGGGGTGGGGCCTTCCATGGCGTCGGGGAGCCAAGTGAAGAGAGGAATCTGCGCGCTTTTGCCGGTGGCGGCGAGGAGGAGGAGGAGGGTGGCCCAGGGGAGCAGGGGGTGGGCGGAGGCTTCGATCGCGGTGAACCGGAGGGTGCCGAAGATGCCGAGGAGGAAGAAGAGGGCCATGAGGTAGCCGGCGTCGCCGAGGCGGTTCATGAGGAACGCTTTCATGGCGGCGTCGCTGGCTGGTTTGCGTTTGAAGTAGAAGCCGATGAGGAGATAGCTGGCCAGGCCGACGCCTTCCCACCCGATGAACAACAGGAGATAGTTGTTCGCCAGGACGAGGATCAACATGAAAAAGACGAATAGATTGAGGCAGCCGAAGTAGCGGTAGAGGCCGCCATCGTGCTCCATGTAGGCGATGGAGTAGACGTGGATGAGGAAGCCGATGCCGGTGACCATGAGGATCATGACGGCGCTGAGGGGGTCGAGGAGATAGCCCCAGTCGGCGGCGAGGACGGCGGGGCGGCCATCGAAGGTGGGAAAGGGTAGGCCGGCGACCCAGGTGAAGAGAATTTGTTCAGTGCGGCCGGCAAAAACGGCGCCGAGGCTCCAGAGGAACGATAGCAAAACGAAGCCGGAGCAGAGGGGGCCGATGGCCCAGCGGAGACCGCCGGGGGAGCGGAGGTCCTGATCGTGGCCGCGGTCGTGGTGGTGATGGTTTTTGAGTACGGCGCATTCGTCTTGCGGGTCGAGAAATTCATAGCGACCGAGCAGCATCATGAGCACGGCGCCGACCAAGGGGAAGACGGGGATGAGCCAGATTGTTTCGAGAAAGTTCATCTGGCGGGCCTTACCATTTGAGCAGGTCGATTTCGTCGACCTGCACCGTTTCGCG
>JBBRIO010000624.1:0-3011 GCA_038220855.1 Bryobacterales bacterium
GCATTTGCCGCATTCACCAGCATCGCCCAGACGGCCGTCAAAAATGGAGCCCCCTCCGTCCCCGATGTCTTTCACCGCCTCTTCAAAAACGGACTACAACCGTTTAGTTCTGGTTGACCTCTCAAGCCGCTAATCAATTACGAGACCCCGCGGCGATATTCAACGCCGGCAGCGGAGCCACCGGCTGCAAGTTCCGTTGGCCGTCATAGGACACAAAGTAAAATAACTTATTCTTCACGACCGGCCCACCCACCGTCCCGCCGAACTGGTCGAAGTCGTAAGGCTGCCGTGCAATTCCCCGCGAGTTGTTGATGAAAGTATTCGCGTTCAAAAACCGCTGCCGCAAAAACCAAAACGCCGACCCGTGTAACTCGTTGTTCCCCGACTTAGTCACCACGTTGATCACACCGCCCCCGGCCCGGCCAATCTCCGCCGCGTAGCCGTTCGTGTTCACCTGAAACTCAGCCACCGCCTCCTGCGAAAACGCATAAGGATTCCGTACGCCCGTCCGTCCCGAAGACTGCTGGAAAAACGTATTATTAGCATCATTGCCGTCAATCAGCAACGCGTTCGACGTCCCCCGCTGTCCCCCAAAACTCAGGTCGCCGCCGCGCGGATCCCGTACCACCCCTGGCGTCAAAACCGTAAAATCCAGAAAATTCCGGCCGTTGATCGGCAAATCTTTCACCGCCCGCTCGTTCACCGAAGTCGACGTCTGCGAACGCGTCGTCTCCACAATCGGCACGTCCCCGGTCACGGTCACCTGCTCGGTCGCCGCCCCCACCTCGAGCTTCACTTCCAGCGAAAGCACCGCTCCTACACCCAACAGAATATCCGTCCGCTTGGCGGCCTTGAATCCTGCCATCTCCACCACGAGGCTGTACTGGCCAATCGGCAACCGCGGCAAACTGAACACCCCACTGGCGTTCGAAACCGTTTCCCGCGCCAACCCCGTCAGCTCATTGCTGACCCTCACCTTCGCCCCCGTAATCACCGCGCCCGACGGATCGGTCACCGTTCCACCCAATGTTGCGCCACCGGCCTCGGACTGTGCCCATACTCCCTGCACGGTCAAAAGCAAAACAAAGATCAAAGAAAAACGTACCTGTGAGAACATATTCCATAATATCAACCGGAATACCGCAGACAAAAATGATTACCCTCCTCCTCGCCGCCCTCGTCATCCCTCTCTGGTCCGACAAGCCCGACCTCGCCGAAACCTTCATCGGCCCTCACGACACCGAACGCCGCGTCCGCAACGTCACCAACCCGACCCTCACCGCCTACCTCGCTCCCCAGCCTTCCGGCGCGGCCATCCTCATCGCTCCCGGCGGTGGCTTCCGCCATCTCGCCATCGACAAAGAAGGCCACGACGTCGCTAAATCCCTCAACACTCTCGGCGTCTCTGCCTTCGTCCTTCAGTACAGCGCCGGCTCCAACCCCGACCGTGCCGTCGTCGTCAAGCAATCCCTCGCCGACGCCCGCCAAGCCCTTTCCATCCTCCACGCCCGCGCCGCCGAATTCAAAATCGACCCCGCCGAAACCGGCGTTCTCGGCTTCTCGGCCGGAGGCTATCTCGCCGCCGATCTCGCCCTTCGCGGCACCCCCCGACCCGCCTTCTCCATCCCCATCTATGCCGCCGCCCCACCCGATCTCACCGTCCCTCCCAACGCCCCGCCCATCCTCCTCATCGCCGCCCACGACGACCCCCGCACGATCATCGGTACCATCCCGCTCTACCAGGCTTGGGCCGCCGCCAAGCGCCCCGCCACCCTCCATATCTATCAAACCGGCAAACACGGCTTCGGCTTTCGCAAAACTGGCGTCGCCGCCGACTCCTGGCCGGACCGCCTGGCCGAGTGGCTCCGCCAACAGTCGCTAATTACAAACTGATAAAATGGCTGCAATGCTCCGGTCTATATCTCTCCTCCTTCTCGCCGTGCCTCTGCTCGCCCAAACCGGCCAGATCGGAGGCCGCGTTCTCGACCCCTCCGGTGCCCCCGTCCCCGCCGCCCAAATCAAGATTCGAAATACCGCCAACGGAGCCGAGCGCAAAGTCGCCACCGCCAACGAAGGCCTCTATCTCCTGCCCCTCCTCCCCCCCGGCACCTACGACGTCTCCGCCTCCGTCCCCGGCTTTAAATCCGCCCTCCGCTCCGGCGTCGAACTCGCCGTCGACCAAAAGTCCCAAGTCGATTTCAACCTCGAAGTCGGCACCGTCAGCGAACGCGTCGAAGTCACCGCCGCCGCCGCCCAACTCAACACCACCGAAGCCAGCCAGGGCCAAGTCATCGACAATAAACGCATCGTCGAACTCCCCATCAACGGCCGCTACTACGGCGATCTCGCCCTGCTCTCCGCCGGCACCGTCCAGTCCGCCGCCGGCAGCCGCTACAATTCCTTCAGCTCCGGCGGCCAGCGCGTCACCCAAAACAGCTACCTCCTCGACGGCATCGATAATAACTCCGTCGAACTCGCCGGGGCCGGTCGCCGACCCGAAATGGTCCAACCCTCCATCGACGCCGTTCAGGAGTTCAAGGTCCAAACCAACGCCTACGCCGCCGAATTCGGGCGTGCCATGGGCGCCATCATCAACCTGACTCTAAAGTCCGGAACCAACGACATCCATGGCTCCGCCTTCGAATTCCTCCGCAATGAAAAGCTCGACGCTAAAAACTTCTTCACTCCCGCCACCGCCGCCAAGCCTCCTTTCAAACGCAATCAATACGGCTTCTCCGTCGGCGGCCCCGTCGTCATCCCCAAGCTCTACAACGGTCGCAATAAAACCTTCTTCTTCACCGATTACGAAGGCACCCGCATTCGCGAAACCGCCACCATCATCTCCACCATCCCCACCGCTCTCATGCGCTCCGGCGACTTCTCCCAACTCACCCGCCGCATCAACGACCCCGCCTCCGCCCAACCCTTCCCCAACAACACAATCCCCGCCTCCCGCCTCGGCCGCCTCTCCGCCAATCTCATCAAGCGCTGCCCCGGCCCCCGCGCCGCCG
>JBBRIO010000625.1:0-2997 GCA_038220855.1 Bryobacterales bacterium
ACGCCGCGCGCAAGAAGCGGTGGTGGCGGGGCGGCCGTTTGCCGGGATGTTGCAGCGTCTGTTGGCCAATGTTGCTGGTGCGGCGGCGGGTAACGACAGCGTGAAAGAGCACCCGTTGCTCCAGCAGCGGGAGCAGAAGAAAGTGTTGGTGGTGCTGGTTTCGGCGGACCGGGGCTTGGCGGGCGCGTTCAATTCGAACGTGAATCGTGGGGCGCAGAAGTTCATGCAGGAACTGCCCGGGGTGGAGTTTGAGATTGAAGCGGTCGGCAAGAAGGGGCGCGATTACTTTCGGCGCCGCGGCTACACGATCAGCGGCGACCATCAAAACTTCAGCCGCAAGCCGAACTACGGCGACGTGGCGGTGGTAGCAAACAAAGTCAGTGCGCGATATGCGACAGGCGAAGTGGACGCGGTGTACTTGGCGTACAACGAGTTCAAGAGCGTGATGACGCAGCAGTTTCGGATGGTTCGGGTGTTGCCGGTGCCGTTGCCTGAGGGCGAGGCGTCGACGGACTACATTTACGAACAGCCAGCGGAAGAGTTGCTGGGTTCTTTGCTGCCGCGGTATGTAGAGATTGAGTTGTGGCGCAGTGTGCTGGAATCGACGGCGTCCGAACATGCGGCGCGGATGACGGCGATGGACGCGGCGTCGCGGAATGCGAGCGAAGTGATCGAGCGGGTAACCCTGCAGATGAACCGCGTACGCCAGGCGAGTATTACACGCGAAATTATCGAAGTGGTCAGCGGCGCCTCCGCGCTGAAGTAGATTTTTAGGGAGTTTTGAAGATGTCCACCGTTACCGAAACCACGACAGCAGTTGGCAAGGTCATTCAGGTCGCCGGCCCGGCTGTCGATATTCAGTTTCCCGAGGGGCAGATCCCCCCGATTCGCACTGCGATCCGAATTGTTTCGGAAGGCTTTGTGGTGCCGGAGCCGATCAGCATTGTGGTCGAAGTGGCGCAGCATATTGGCGAAAACCGTGTGCGTACGATTGCGCTGCAGCCGACCGAGGGCCTCGTCCGCGGGATGCAGGCGATTTCGACGGGCGCGCCGGTAATGGTGCCGGTTGGTCCGCAGACTTTGGGTCGGGTGCTGAACGTTTTGGGTGAGCCGGTCGACAACATGGGCCCGGTGAATACGGCGAAAAAGATGCCGATCCACCGCACGGCGCCGGCGTTCGATGAGCAGCAGACCGGTTTGCAGATGTTCGAAACGGGCATTAAAGTTATCGACCTAATTGAACCGTACCTCCGGGGCGGCAAGATTGGTTTGTTCGGCGGCGCAGGCGTTGGCAAGACGGTCGTCATCATGGAGCTGATCCATAACCTGGCGTACTCGTCGGGCGGTGTTTCGGTATTTGCCGGCGTCGGCGAACGGACCCGGGAAGGCAACGACCTTTGGAACGAAATGCGCGAAGGCGGCATTCTCGATCCGGAAGACTACACGAAGTCGAAAGTGGCGTTGATTTACGGCCAGATGACGGAGCCTCCAGGTGCGCGTCTGCGCGTCGGACTGACCGGTTTGACTGCCGCTGAATACTTCCGCGATGAAGAGGGCCAGGACGTGCTGCTCTTCGTGGACAATATTTTCCGCTTTACCCAGGCTGGTTCCGAAGTCTCGGCGCTGCTGGGCCGCATGCCCTCCGCAGTAGGTTATCAGCCGAATCTGGCGACCGAAATGGGCGAGTTGCAGGAACGCATTACCTCGACCAAGAAGTGCTCGATTACGTCGGTGCAGGCCATCTACGTACCGGCCGACGACTACACCGATCCGGCTCCGGCGACGGCGTTTGCTCACTTGGACGCGACGACCAACCTTTCGCGCGAAATCGCTTCGCTTGGTATCTATCCGGCGGTCGATCCGCTGGCTTCCTCGTCCCGTATTTTGGATCCGCAGGTGATTGGCGAAGACCACTACGGCTGCGCCCAGCGCGTCAAGAGCATCTTGCAGCGGTACAAAGACTTGCAGGACATCATCGCGATTCTCGGCATTGACGAGTTGAGCGAAGATGACAAGCTGACTGTGTCGCGCGCTCGTAAGATTCAGCGCTTCCTGTCGCAGCCGTTCTTCGTGGCCGAGCAGTTCACGGGCTTCCCGGGCAAGTACGTCAAGTTGGCCGATACGATCAAGGGCTTTACTGAGATCTGCGACGGCAAGCACGATGACATTCCGGAGCAGGCGTTTTACATGCAGGGTACGATCGAGGAAGTTCTCGAGAAGGCCGCTGAAATGAAGAAGGCGAAGTAGGCGCTTTATGGCGGCGACGTTCGAACTAGAAGTGGCAACTCCAGACCGCCTGATCGTTCGCGAGCAGGTGGCAGAGGCGCAGGTGCCGGGCAAGGACGGCTATCTTGGGATTCTCCCCGACCACGCCCCGCTGTTGACCGAGTTAGGGGCGGGTGCGTTGACCTATACGGTCGGCGGCGCGAGCCACACGGTGATGGTGGGCGGCGGTTGGATGGAAGTATTGCCGGCTAGTGTTCGCATCCTGGCTACGGTGGCGGAGAAGCCGAACGAAATCGACCTGAAGCGGGCGCAGGGCGCACTGGATAGGGCTGATAAGAGGCTGAAAGAGTCAGGGGATATGGACATTCCGCGAGCGTTGGCGGCGGCGGACCGGGCGCGGGCTCGGTTGGCGGTTGCGGCGGAGTTTGGCCGGTAGTAGAGCAGGGCGCGGCGGTTAAGCCGCGCCGGTTGGGTTATTTGGTTCGTTTGGGGCTGAACTCGCGGGTCTCGCCTTGTCCGCCAGTGCGCTTCATTTTGATCTCGTCGCCGGAGACGGTGCCGGTGTTGGTCCGCTTGATGGTGTTACGTTCCTCTCGCGGGTCGTCGAGAACGATACGGTGTCGCCATCGATATTGCCATCGGAAATGGGTGCGTCGCCGCCTTGTCCGCCAGCGCGCTTCATCTTGATCTCGTCGCAGGAGGCGGTGCCGGTGTAGGTCCACCTGATGGTGTTGCCGTTCAATTCGCGGGTCATCGCGCACGATCGGGTCT
>JBBRIO010000626.1:0-2993 GCA_038220855.1 Bryobacterales bacterium
TGACGAACAACAGCGCCAATTGGGCCTCCTCGATCGTCTGAACCAACTCTACTTGGGCCGTTCCGAAGGCCAACCGAAGTTAGCCGCCGGCGTTCAAGCGATGGAGGTGGCGTTCCGCATGCAGATGGAGGCCCCCGAAGCGTTTGACCTGTCCAAGGAGACCCCGGCCACCCACGAGCGTTACGGAGACGACGACTTCGGACGCGGCTGTCTCCTCGCCCGCCGCTTGGTCGAACGCGGAGTGCGTATGGTGCAAGTCTATTTCGGCAACTCCCAGCCCTGGGACAGCCACGAGGACATCAACTCCCACCGAGGTCTGTCGCGCATCGCCGACGCCGCCATCGCGTCGTTAGTGGAGGATCTAAAAGCCCGCGGCTTATTCGACTCGACGTTGCTGGTCATCGGCACCGAGTTCGGCCGGACGCCCATGATCCAAAGCGCCGGCCAATTGCGGATCAACCAAGGGCGCGACCACAACGTCCACGCCTTCACAACGCTCTTCGCCGGCGGCGGAATCAAAGGTGGAGTCGCCTACGGAGCCACGGACGACTTCGGCTACCGAGCCGTCGAAAAGCGAGTCCACCCCCACGACCTCCACGCAACGATCCTCCATCAGCTAGGGCTCGACCATACGAAACTGACCTACCGCTACAGCGGCCGCGACTTCCGCCTCACCGACGTCGGCGGAAACGTAATTCGAGGCATCCTAGGCTAACCAGTACAATGAGTGTCACTGCTCAGCGAATCCTCTAGGCTGTCGCTCTCTTTTTCTGAAACCTGGTTACGGCATGATGTAGGAGATTATGAATCTCGGAGACTTGACCCTAGCTCACGCGATATAATCCAACGCCCCGTGAATCCCCTTCACCATCGCCGAATCACGCGCCGCCCTGTTGTCTCGTGCTTCCGTTTTCTCAGGGCTTGGGCATCGTGGTGTTATGTCGAGTCGTATGTTCCCTATGGTCGCAGGGGTTTGGAAGCAATTGGGGTTCCCAAAGACAATCGGCGATTGACTAATCGGCCATCCGATCATCCACTCCTCCCCCGCCGCCCCAGATAGAATAAACTCTCAAAATACACTTAAGCATCGGTCGTATCGCCCTCGCCGCCGTCGCCACCGAAGTCCTGGCTATTCTCGTCCTGGTCCTGCTCGTCGCCCTCCTCCGCCCCGCGGACACCACCTTCGCACAGGCCTACGCCAAGCGGCTCGGCTACTGGGTCGGTCCTCTCGCGGGCTTCGGGTTCTGCCTTCTCGCTGGCCTATGGGTCGCCCGGAGACTTCCAAGAGCCCGCCTCCTAAACGGCCTCACAGCCGCCGCGATAGACATCGCCATCCTACTCGCCAGCAGCACCCCATTCGAACCGATCTTTGCTATCTCGAACCTCGGTCGCGTCCTCGCCGGCTTACTCGGCGGCTGGCTCGCCGAACGTGCTTCGATCAAAAGTAGAGAGCCGCGAGATTCCTTGTGGTCCCCGGTGTTCCCCGAAGTCCGGCGCCGTTTCAGCAGCTGAGACAACGGCCGCCGCCCGGAGGTCCTATTTCTATCAAAATGCCCCTAAAACACCATCCGCAGCGCCAACTGCAGCACCCGAGGCGGATTCGTCCCCGTAATCCTCATAAAATTCCCATTGTTCTGCGCATTCACCGGGTTCCCCAGATTCACCCGGTTCAGTGCGTTAAACGCCTCCAACCGGAACGTCGTCGTCAATCGATCACCCGCCCGGAAGTTCTTCGCCAACCCAAAATCCACGTTCGCCAACCCCGGCCCATAGTAAGTATTCCGGCCAATCGTCCCAAACGTCCCCAACGCATTCGGCGAAAAAACCGACCGCCGCAGATACTCATTCACCACTTCATTCTGGCTCCGATCTCCCCCAATCACCGCATTACCCGAGTAATCCACCCGCTGCCCGCCCGTCCCCGTCCGCGCGTTATCCACCCCGCTCGCTACCGAAAACGGCTGCCCTGAAGTCAGATTCAGAATCGTATTCAAATTCCACCCGCCAATCAGGAAATTCGTCGCCTTATTCTGGAACCGAATCGGCAACTCCCACAGCCCCGAGAAGTTGAAAACCTGCGGCCGGTTGAAGTCCGAAAGCGCCTTATCGAACGCCTGATTATTCGGGTTCGTCCTCACTTGGCCGGTTCCCTTGTTCGCCGAAGTATCATCGATCGACTTAGAAAACTGATAGTTCGCCAGAATCGTAAAGCCCTTGCTGAACCGCCGCTCCGCCGTCACTTGAAACGCATGGTAAGTCGAGTTGCCCACCGGCTCAACAATCGTCGAAGATCCCATGGCGGGGCCGAAAGGCCGCCGCTGGTTGGTCGTCGCCGTCGTCGCCCCCGGCGCGAAAACCGCCGCGTTCAACTCCCGCAGCACCATCAGCTTCGTCCCCTTCGAAGCCGCATAAGAAGCTCGGGTCACAAAGCCCCCCCAAATCTCCCGCTCCAGCGTAAAGTTCCACGATTGAATATAAGGGTTCCTGAAATCCGCCGCATTTAAAAACTGCGTGGAAAACGCCGGAAATGTCGCCGACGCTGGCGGGTTCCGCGGGGCAGGGAAGGGGTTCGTCGTCCCCGCCCACGGGTCGCTGAAGCTATTCGCATTCGAACCAAATACCGTCACCACCGTTCCAAACGGAGCCTGATTCGCCTGCGAATTCGTCGCAATGCTGTTGAACGAATCGAAGAACACCCCGTAAGCCCCGCGTACCGCCGTCTTCCCGTTCCCAAACACATCCCACGCAAAGCCCACCCGCGGCCCCAGGTTGCCCCACGTCGTCGGCACCGTCCCGCGCGATACATTCGGATCCCCCGCGTAGATCACCCCCCTCGGCGCGTTCCGATACCGCGTCGACTGCTCATTCGGCCGCCATACCGCCACCTTATCCAGCGTATCGGTGAAAGGGAAAAACGGCTCCCAGCGCGCGCCCACGTCCAGCGTCAGCCGCTTGGTCACTTTCCATGAATCCTGCACAAACAAACCCACCCG
>JBBRIO010000627.1:0-2991 GCA_038220855.1 Bryobacterales bacterium
CTTGGGGTTTTTGGGTTGGCTGATGCTGTGGGGCCGGACTAGTGGGCTTGCGGGGCTCAGTGGCTCAGTGGCTCAGTGGCTTCGTGGCTTAGTGGCTTAGTGGCTTGCAAGATCAGGGGAAGATGCCGCGGACGGCGTAGGCCTTGCCGATTTGTTCGAGGGCGGCGACGTAGGCGGCGGTGCGCATGTCGCAGTTGTATTTGCTGCGGGCTTCTTTGGTGCGGGTGGCGGCGGCGACCATGAGGCGGTTGAGTTCGGTGTCGACTTTTTCGGCGCTCCAGGAGGTGCAACTCTTGTTTTGGACCCACTCGAAGTACGAGACGGTGACACCGCCGGAGTTAGCGAGGATGGCGGGGAAGATTTCGATGCCGCGGGACATGAGGATGCGGTCGCCAGCGGGGGTGCTGGGGGCGTTGGCACCTTCGGCGATGACCTTGGCGTTGATGATCTCGGCTTGCTCGCTCTTGATCATTTGCTCGAGGGCGGCAGGCACGAGGACATCGACGGGGGTTTTGTAGAACTCGTCAGTGGAGATCTTGGAGGCGGTGTTGCCGGCACGCTTGCCGGTGCCGCTGGTCTGGCCCGCGCCAAAGTTGGCGACGCCGCCGGTTTTGGCGACGTGGGCGGCTAGGGTGTGGGCGTCGATGCCGGCGTCGTTACGGATGGCGCCGGTGTGGTCCATGACGGCCACGAGCTTGGCGCCCATGTCCTGAAAGATGCGGCCGGTCCATGATCCGACGTTGCCGAAGCCAATCACCGAGAACTTCATGTTCTTGATGTTGATGCCGAGCTCGGGGAGGAGCTCGGCGCAGACATCGACGACGCCTTGGCCGGTGGCTTTCTCGCGGCCGAGTGAGCCGCCGACCTCGACAGGCTTGCCGGTGACGACGCGGAAGGCGTCCCAGGTTGAGCGGTTTGAGTCGGTGAGGGAGTCGTAGGTATCGGCGAACCAGGCCATGACCTGCGCGTTGGTGCCGACGTCGGGGGCAGGAATGTCGTAGTCAGGGCCGATGGCGTGGCTGATGGCGGCGCAGAAGCGGCGGGTAACGCGCATGAGTTCGTTTGAGCTCATGGCGCGGGGGTCGCACTTGACGCCGCCCTTGCCGCCGCCGAAGGGCAGGCGCGACAGGGCGCACTTCATGGTCATGAGGAAGGCGAGTGACTTGACGTCGTCGAGGTGAACGTCGGGGTGGAAGCGGAGGCCGCCTTTGTAGGGGCCGAGCGCGTTGTTGTGCTGGACGCGGTAGCCCTTAAAGAGTTTGTAATCGCCGTTGTCCATCCGCACAGGAAAGTGCACCATGATTTCGTTTTTGGGCTGGGCGAGGATGATGCGGACCTCGTGAGGGAGGTTGAGCAGCTCGCTGGCCTGAAGCATGGTGGCGACGGTCTGGGTATACAGGTTGTCGCTGTCGCGGGGGAGGCCCACTTCGTCGAAGATGGGGTCGCGCATCAGGGCTTCCTCGGAGGCCAGGGACGCGGCGGACTGGGCGAGGAGGCGTGCGGCGTTTTTGGCGGTGGGCTTCGATGTAGGCTTGGTGGTGAGGTTGGTGGTGGGCTTGGTCGTGGGCTTGCCGGCCTTGGGGGCGTGGCCGTTGGCGGTGGGTTTGGCGGATTTCTTGGCAGTGGCGGTAGCCATGGGTCGGAGCCTTCTACTTAAGGATTGATTGTGTGGCGCGATACGGGACAGGGGAGCACAAGATAGCCCGGTGGGGCGTGAGATCGTCGGGGCCAAACACACGGGCAACGAGCCCGGAAGGATGCGGCTATTTCGGACAAAACCGACGGAAAACATGCCATGAAAGCGGTTACTTAACGGCCGCGGAGGGTGCGTGGTTTCGGCCGAGCGATCGGATGCCGCGACTTCGTGGCGGCCGAATATTCGGGCGATAGCATACGCCGGGCCGAGGTTCGCGGGCGGTGAGGCAAAGGGGGTAATTGAGGCAGAGACGGGGAAAAGATGGGCCGGTTCGGGTGGGATTTTGGGTGTGATGCAGCGTGAGCCGCGGAGGGTTATGGGTCGCGAACATAGCACAAACTGGGCGGGGCGGGTGTGCAGGCGGCGGGCGATCAACGCACGGAGCCTAACGTCGGCCCTTATGACTACCGACTTGCGCTTACGGCGATCAAATATCACCTCTCAAAGCGGCGAGAACGGGGTGATCGCGGCCATTTTTGAAGCCATCGGCATCCGTAGCAAGACGTGCGTGGAGTTTGGCGCGTACGACGCGACGAAGTACTCCAATGTAAATCCGCTGTGGGTGGAGCAGGGGTTTATGGCGGTGATGATCGAGGGTGACCCTGTGGTTGCCGATCGGGTGCGCGGGCAGATTGATGCGTTAGTGAAATCGGGCAAGGCCAAGGGCACGGCGATGGTGATCACGCGATGGGTAGCGCCTAGCGGGCCGAACAGCCTCGACTCGATATTGGCGGAGCAAGATGGCACGGCGACGGCTGTGCCGAAGGATGTGGACTTGGTCAGCATCGACATTGATTCGGTGGACTATGGCGTGTGGGAGGGGCTGAAAAACTACAAGCCGCGCGTGGTGGTCATTGAACACAACCCGACGGTGCCGCCGCATTTGTCAATTATTGGCGATGGAAAGCCGCCGCGGGTGGGGGCTTCGGCTCGTGCGCTGTATGAGTTGGGCAAGAAGAAGGGGTACACGCTGGTGGCGTGCACGACATTTAACTGCTTTTTCGTGCCGGATGAATATGCTGGGAAGTTTAGCGCGGCGGGGGATTTGCTGGCGCACTTTGAGCCGTCGCATCTGATATATGTGATGCGGGCGTTTGATGGCGGGATGTTTTATTCGTCGCGGCAGCGACCGGCGTACAGCCTGAGGCTCGATGAAATTGCGCGGATCAACGATGGGCAGGGGCTGGCTACGCGGCCGTCGGATTTGGCGGGGTTGTTTCGGCACCCGAAGTTGATCTTAAGCCGGGCGGTGCGGCGTCTGACGGGGCGTGGAGCGGGGTGAGGGTGGCGGTCTG
>JBBRIO010000628.1:0-2986 GCA_038220855.1 Bryobacterales bacterium
GCCTTTCGGGTCGACCTTCATCTGCAAGTCATAATACATGCAGAGATTCTAAAATGCAAGACTATTTTACGAATTCGAAAATAGGCCGACCCACGAGCCCGCCGCCAATCGGGCCAAACTCCCTTTGCCTTCAATGGGTTATTCCCAATGCAACTTTAGGGGTTCCGAGAGTGCTGCTCCGGCGCAGGAGGAGGTGAAACTCTGCCTCTGGCGGCCTGGGCCGGTGCATCTGATTGGATATGACTTACGCGCGGAGCAGGCTTTGGTTGGGAATTACGGGCGTGGGCACGTGGACGGTGATTGCCGCGACCGGGATCTGGCAACAGTGGCAGGCCCCCGTTTCTTGGGGATCCCGAGCGGCGGACCTGCTTGTGCTGGCCGTGCTTTACGTTCTGATCCAGGCACCCTTCGATTGGCTGGGCGGGTTCTACCTGCCGAAGAAATTCGGCCGGGCGCAGAGTTCCTTCGCGGGCTGGGCGAAAGGGGCCGTGGTGCAGGGACTTTGCTGGGTGGCGGCGTCCTTCGTTCTATGGTGGGCCGGTGAAGCTTATGGAATCGCGGGGGCGGGGGCCGCGATGATCCTGGTAATGCTGGCGCTGATGATGGGCCAGGGTCTGCTGGCGGGGGCGGTCGGCTCCGTGCGGACCGTTTCCCAAGAGGGGGACATGGACTTGGTGGCGGTGGGGGATCCGGCATTTGTGGGGGGATGGGTTGGTTTGGGACCGACGCGGAGGCTGGTTATGCCGATGAGTTGGCCCGCGGAGTGGCGCGCGGTGCAAAGGGTGAGGCGGAGCGGAGTGATTGGCAATGGTGCGCGGGCGGCTGGGTTGGCGCTGGCGGTCACCTTCAATCTGGCAGGTCTGCTCGCGAGCCTCGCCTGGACGCCCGGGGCCGGCTTTTCCAGTACGGACGGCTATCTGCGGTTAGTGTTTGGCTTTACCCTATGGTCCTTCGCTGGATTGCTGATCCTGCCAAGCCTTTCGCGTCCGGCGGTATTTGCAGCGGACCGGTTTGCGGCGGCGCAGGGCATCGCTTGGGAGACGACCGCCCGAGGACTCGACGGACAGCAGGATGACGAACCGTCGCGATCCAAGTGGGTCGAGCGGATCTTTCATCCGGTGCCGTCTTTGACGGCGCGGTTGCGGCGAGGGGGGACCGGACCAGGCGCTTGGCAGGCGGCTCGTTTGGCTTTGTACCTGAGTTGGAGCGTGCCGGGGTTATTGAGCCGGTCGGTGCACTGCAATGTGGGTCGCCCCGATGTTTGGGTGTTGTTTCCCGGGGATTGAGACTTCCGGCAAGCGGGAGATCGTTCTGCATAATGGCGCGAGAACGGAAGCGATTTCGCTATGCATGAGTTTGGATTTTCGGCGATGATAGCTGGGAGGAAGGATTCAATTTTGAATAGACGAAACTTTTTGGCGCTGGGTAGCGGGTTGGGACTTGCACCGGGCTCCTTGCTGCTGGCGGGAGAGCAGGATTTCTGGGTGGTCAACCGGACTGGTTTTACGATCGATGAGATCCAGGTGACGCCGCACAACTCGAAAGATTGGGGCGACGACATTCTGGGAAGGGATTCGTTGGCCGATGGCGAGAAAGTGGAGATCGTTTTCCGCCGTAAGGAGAAGGCCAAGCTTTGGGACCTTCGCGTGGAAGACGACGACGGGGAGGAGTACATTTGGTATGATCTCAACCTGCTTGAGATCAGCGAAGTGACGTTGTTTTACAAAAAAGGCAAAGCGACGGCAACATTCAAATAGGAGGCCGGGGGATGGATCTGCCGATCACGAAGTATCACCCGGACCCCGTTGCGACCGGGAGCGTGGAGGCGAATCCAGACCAGCCGTGCCTATGCTGCAACCGGATCCGGGGGTATGTCTATACGGGTCCGGCGTATTCGGAGAGGTTTCACTACCTCTCCGGATGCTTGTGCCCCTGGTGTGTGGCGGATGGTTCCGCGGCGAAGGCGTTTGGGGCCGAATTTGCGGACACCGGGACGCTGGACGATGTTCCGAAGGCTGTCTTGGAGGAGTTGGCCAAGCGCACGCCCGGTTTTATGGCTTGGCAACAGGAGCGATGGCTTTGCTGTTGCGATGATGCGGCGGCGTATTTGGGCCGGGCCGGGGCGGTCGAGTTAGCCGGCGAATGGGCCGGGGCGCGTCCGGCGGTGGAACGATGGTTGCGCGGGGAGTGCGGCTTGTCGAGTGGCGAGGTGGGCCGCACCATAGCGGGCATGGGAAAAGACAGTGAACCGACGGCATACGTATTTCGCTGTCTTCATTGCGAGGCGTACTTGGCCTATAGCGACGAGACTTAGGCAAGCACGGCGGCGTCGATGGAGGCCAAGCGGACGGCGATCTTCGACGACTGCTGGCTGCGGCCTTCGACGAAGTGGGTGCCGATGGCGGTGACGATCATGGGGATGGCTTGGCCCTTGACGTGAAGGGTAACGCCTTTCTTGGTCTCGAGGCTGGCCTTGAGAACGCCGAGGATGGAGTCAGCCTCGGAAGAGGTGGCCTGGGCGGCGGCGAGGCCGGCAAAGCCGGCGGTAAAGGCGAGGAGGGAGAGTCTTCTGTTCATGTTGGGTTCCTTTTGATTTCGATGGTCACTGAGAGGGGCGCAGAGAGAGGGTAGAATCGATCACGGATTATGTGTCGCAATATAAAAACTCTGTTTCCGCTGGACCCGCCGACTACGGACGAGGAGATTCGGGCGGCGGCGTTGCAGTTTGTGCGGAAGATTAGCGGGACCGTGAAGCCTTCGAAGGCGAATGAAGGGGCGTTTGGGATGGCGGTGGAAGAGATCGCCGAGGCAGCGGGGCGGATGCTGCGGGCGCTGGAGACGAAGGGGCCGGCGAAGACTCGAGAGGAGGAGGCGGCGCGGGCGCGGGCGCGATTTGCGGCGCGGCGGAGTTAAGCGTTCAGTCCTGCCAGCGCGTGGTGGACTCGGCGCCGAGGGGCAGATGGAGGAACTCGATGAACCGGTGTGC
>JBBRIO010000629.1:0-2961 GCA_038220855.1 Bryobacterales bacterium
GTTCGGCCAACAGCTTATCCTGTTCGGGATTCTTGTTGTTTTCCAGGTGCGGCGCGACTAAGTCGTGCACATAGGCCAACAACGCATCCGCTGGCTTCCGCTTCGCAGCGTTCCCCGGGGCCGGCGAACCTCCTTCCACGATGGCGTCCAGCAAACTGCCCGTGAGAATGTCGCTCGATGCGAGGGCGGCCGGGGGCTCGGGTGCGCGCGCGAGCCCACCCAGGATTTCATCGGTTGTTGCCTTAAACGTCGCCGGATTTGCCAACCGCTTCCGCATTTGCTTCAAGGCGTGGAAGAGCGGCTGGGTCTCCAGAATCCGATCCGGATGAAAATCTTCGAGCTCCTTAATGTCGATGTCTGCCGTCGCCCCGTTGGAGCCGAGCGGCAGGCGAAGCTGAACCTTCAGGCCCCGCATCGCACTATCGATTTCGTCGCGGTCAATAAAAACCGGTCTTCTGCCGGTTAACGGCTCCACGACTCCGCGACTCGTTCGTCCGGAAAAATCACCCAGTAAGAGAATGTGAAACGGAGCGTCCGGCTCTGGCCGAGCCGTCGTTTTACGCTGCGGATCAACGTCGATAAATACTTCTGCCATCGGAGTTTTCGGCATTGTGCTCCCGATTATACACGGGGGCGATGTAATATGACCCATGAACCATTTGCTGTGATGGAAGTTTTTTTCCAATCACGCGCTTCGTTACGGGAGACCATGCCATCCATGTCCGCTGATTCCGTCCTTAGGCCGTTTTCGTCGATCGAACCTGCCGATATCGACCGCCTCCGTGCCCGTTTGATTCAGATGCAGTATCAGGAGCCGAGCTTCCATAAGGTACTGCCTTCCTTCATGCAGGGCGATCCCACTATTGGCGGGGCATTCCCCGTCTTGCAACACGTGAAGACTCCAGATCCGGGGTTAGGGACGTTGATCCGCCTCTTCGTCGGGGAGTTACCCGTGAATGAGGTAGCTTGCCGCACGGCGCTCGGAGACGCCCTGTTCGAAGCGCTCTTGACCGGTGACTTCCTTCTGCGATCGGAAACCGGCATCTCCTGCCCGTTCGCGTTAATCCCGATCAAAGACGTTTACATTGTCGCGGATCGAGCCCAAGGCAACTCGCCGGAACTTGTCAAACATATGGTCATGTCCGCCGGCCCCAGTTCCGCCACTCTCGCCAACGCCACCCCACGGAGACGCGTTCGCAAGGCCCTCGACATGGGCTGTGGCGGAGGCGTTCAGTCCCTCCAATTGGCAAGGCACGTGGATGAAGTCGTGGGCCTTGACATCAATCAACGGGCCCTGAGTTTTGCCCGGTTCGCGGCCCAACTCAACGGAGTTGCCAATGTCGACTTCCGTTACTCCGATTTCTTCTCTGCCGTCGAAGGACAAAAGTTCGACCTGATTGTTTCGAACCCACCTTTTGTTATCTCCCCGGAATCCACCTCCCAATACCGGGATGGAGGTCTGGGTGGAGATCGAGTGACGGAAACCGTCATTCGCAATGCCGGGTCCTACCTCGAAGAGGGTGGTATCAGCCTAACGGTTTGCGAATGGGCTTCGCTAACGGGCACCTCCGCCAACGAGCGGATGCGGCAGTGGTCCGCTGGCAATGGTTGTGACGTTTGGATCTCCTATGGCACTCCGGTCGAGCCAAGCCGATACGCTTTGACTTGGCTGCAGGGCGACCAACGGACCTTGTCTTTAGCCGAGTACTCTCGAAAGTATGATCGTTGGGTGGCTCACTACGAATCCCTGGGGATGGAATCGATGCAAACCGGACTCGTGGCCATGCGGAAACGAACCGGAGAAAATTGGTTCTACGCCGATGAGGCACCGGACCTGATGCGCGGCCAATGGGGCGCGACGTTGCTCCTGATGTTCGATCTCCTGGACAACATCAAAAACTCCTCGCTCGACGAACTGATCGATCAGCCCTACAAACTCGCCCCGCAAGCACGAATGCGCCATATCCTGGCCCAGGACGGCACCCGCTGGGGGCAAGTCAGCGCAGAACTACTTCTCGAAGAACCGTTAAACTATAGCGGACGCGTCGACCACCACGTCGCGGGGCTCTGCGCCCGCTGTGATGGCACAGTGACGATTCGCCAACTCCTGATCGAACTCGCTGCTTCGTTAGGGGTATCGTTTGAAAAGCTCCAGGGAGCCGTTATGCCGGTACTTTTCGGCCTCCTCTCTCGCGGATATTTGATCCCGGTGGCGCTCCTCCCTCCCTCCACCGAACAGGTCCCCGCGGCGTGAGTTTACCGCTCGCGGGCATCCGTATTCTAGACTTCACCCGCGCCGTCGCCGGCCCGTTCTGCACCATGCTCCTGGCCGATCTCGGTGCCGAGGTCTCGAAAATCGAAGAGCCCGGCGCGGGTGACGAAACCCGGCAGTGGGGCCCCCCGTTCTTTGAGGACGACAGCACCTACTTTCTTGGGCTGAATCGAAACAAAGACAGCTTCTTTCTCGATCTCAAAACCGACCGGCAACGCGTCTTGGACATGGCCGCCGCCGCCCACGTCGTAGTCGAAAACTTCCGCCCCGGCGTCATGGACCGCCTGGGCCTGGGTTACTCCGATCTCAGCGCCAGCAACCCGCAAATCATCTACGCCTCCGTCAGCGGCTTCGGTCCAGAGTCAACCCAGCCCGGCTACGACCTCATCATCCAAGCCCTCAGCGGCCTCATGCACACGAGCGCCGTACCGGGTTCCGAGCTAGGAAAAACTTCGTTCCCGGTCGCTGACATCCTGGCGGCGATGTTCACCGGCCAAGCCATCCTGGCGGCCCTTGTCAGAAAGCAGAATACCGGCGAGGGGGCCCGGATTCACGTCTCCCTCTTCGAAAGTCTGCTGAGTGCGATGTCTCCCCTCACCTCGGCCGCCCTGCTCGCCGGAATCGACCCCCGCCCTGCCGGGCTCGGCCTCGCCAACATCGTCCCCTATCAAGTCTTTCGTTGCGCCGAT
>JBBRIO010000630.1:0-2961 GCA_038220855.1 Bryobacterales bacterium
CGCCAGCGGAACCCCGCTATTTCCCCGGCCGTAGAGCAGGTGGTGATGCGCTGCCTGGCGAAGGATCCGAACCACCGTTTTGCCACTTGCGGACAGGTCCGGGAGGCTCTGACGCTTGCCGTTTACGGCCGGGTCGAACCCCCGAAAAAGAAGTCTCCCGTGTGGCCTTGGCTGGCCGGTGCCGCAACCTTCGTCGCGCTTGCCATTGCCTTCGCGGCGTTCCTGCTCTGGCCGGAACAACCCGTCGTCGAATCCTTCACCGCCGCGCCTGCCTCGATCCGCCAGGGACAAGGGACCCTGCTGCGGTGGAACGTCCAGCATGCGACCGAAGTCGAGATCATCGGCCTCGGCATGCAACCCGCCACCGGCTCCGCGCCGATTATCCCGACCGCGAAAACCGTCTATCGTCTCGTGGGTAGAAATCGCTGGAGGTCGGTTAATCGCGACGTGGAGGTGGAGGTTACCCCAATCCCTCCGGTCGAGATTCGGAGCTTTTCCATTTCGCCGGGCACGATCCGCCCAAACGAAACGGCGACCGTGTCTTGGGATGTCGCCGGTGCGTCGGTTGTAACCATCGGAGGCAAGCAAGTTACTGCGTCCGGTAAGGCCGAGGTCCGGGTTGGAGAAACGTCAAGGTACGAACTGATCGCCCGCGGCGAAGATGGAAGGGAACGGAAGGAGCAGCGCGAACTGAAGGTGATCGCCACCCCGGTCATCTCGGCCGCGCCGGAAATCATCGAGTTTTCTTTCACCCCGAACGTGATCCGGGTCGGGGAAGCGACCACGCTGCGCTGGAATGTGCGCGGGGCCAAGACCATCAAAATCGGTCAAATGGACGCGCTGACTCCCTCCGGGACCAAAGAGGAGAGGTTTAAAGAGTCGGTCACCTCTACCCTGGTTGCCGTGGGGGAAAATGGCAAAACGACCCGGCTGCGGATCAGAGTACAGGTACTTCCGGCGTCGGCTCCAATCATAGTTACTAAGCCACAAGTTACTCTGTTTCGCGCGGAAGGAGTAAATGGCGCGCCGGGCAATCCCGTCCTTCTGCATTACGCGACGATGGGCGCGGCCCGCGTCTCCATTGAGCCGGGCCTTCCCGCTTTGCGGAATACGTCGGGAACGGCCACGGTGTTTCCGATGCAAACAACCAAATACAAGCTCACCGCCTACGGTGGCAACAACACGACCGACGTCTGGAGCCTCGTAGTAAATATCAATGTTCCCCTTCCCGTCCCGAGCCTCGCCGGGCCGTGGCGGGTGATGCATCACCACGTTGGCTACGGAGTCAAAAACTGCCAGGGCTCGCTGTTCGTCCGCGATGGGCGCTTACTCTTTGAGTCGCGGACCGCCAACGACGGCTTCAACCTCCCGTTCGACCTCGTCGAGGTGAAAGCAAGCGCCGTTTACTTAGGCAGCCGCCGGCCGTTCACAGTAAAGACGCCCAACCGCAACTATAACTTCGAAACCAACGACATCGATACCGTGGTCGCCGAGATTAACCGCGCGATGGGGCGATGAGGTCTAACCCAAATATGCAACGACGATGTTTTCTTCTCCTGGCAAGCGGCCTTTGGGCCCAAAACGGGGTCTACCGAGTTCGCCTGCTCTCGCCCCTATCGACGAAAACGAGCCAGGAAGGCGATAAGATCAATGCCAGGGTGGTCGCACCGGCAGTCTCGGCCGGGGCGCTTCTTGAAGGCGTCGTGAAGAAAAGCAAATCCTCGAAAAACCTCAAGGTAATGCAGACTAAGTCGGAGTTACTGTTCGGCTTTCATACGCTCCACCTCAAAAACAAACAGCAAAGAGCCATTGATACCCAAGTCCTGTCGGTAAAGAACTCAAAGGGTAAGAAGAACGTCGACGACGAAGGTCAGGTGGTGGAAAAGTCCAATGGCGCCAAGCGGATCCTGATCTTAAGCAGCGCCGGCGCCGCCATCGGAGGGGTCTTTAAACGCGGCAAGGGTGTCGCGGTGGGAGCCGGGATCGGTGCCGCCGCGGGCGTGATCCTGACCACCTTCGCCAGCAACGCCCCCAACATCAAGTTCGATGCAGGCAGCGAGTTTGAGCTCGACGTCAAAGAACGCGCGAAAGCTTGACCACAAAGCGCCGTTCGAAGGGAACCGCCCAATCCAGCCCCAGCAAGGAGATGCGCATCCTGCCGCGAAGGGCAACCGGAAGGCCCTCCTCCGGTGGACGCGTCACCGCATCGGTCAACGGAACCGTCCACGCCATCCGTCGGGACGTCCCCGGCTGGATCTCGGTCTGCCCCTGTTCGGCATGGCCGGCAACCCCCGCAAAGTTCAACTGATACTCTCCCGCCGAAGGCAGCCCAATGCCGTTGAACACGTAGGCTTCGATCATGACCTGCTTGGCCTTGACGATGCGAACCTCGGTGATCCTGGCCATAAAAAACTGTTGGCTCACCCAAGCGCGCGTCGCCAACGCGGCCACTGCTAACAGCGCCGCCGCGCCCAGCGGCCAAAGGTAACGGTGCCGACGCCCAACCAGCGCGGCACCATGTTGATCGCAAACGTTGGCATAGTCCGGGAACTCCGCTCCGCAGACCGGGCAGTGTTTCGACATCGCGGCTACTCGCTCTGCTGCGAAGGAATCGCCAGAAAGTACCAGTGCGTCGATCCGGTGCGGATCTTGGCACCGCTTTCGAGCGCCACGAACTGCTGCTCAATCGGCGTGCCGTTGATGTCGGTCCCACTCATCGAAACCATATCGCCGAGCGTGAAGCCCTTCCGAAACGTGATGTGCGAATTGACGTTCGACAGCGTGCTGTCCTCAAAAATTCGAACTTCGCATTCATTGCCGCGGCCGATCAGGTTGCGGCCCTCGCGGATCGGGAACATCTGCCCATCGGTGCGCCAACTGTAAGTGATCAGCACTCCCACAATCCGGCGCTCGCTCGGCCGCGGTGCCGGGCTTAAAGTCTCCGGCGACGCCTCCGAAGGC
>JBBRIO010000631.1:0-2909 GCA_038220855.1 Bryobacterales bacterium
GATGCACGGGCGCTGGGGTCTCCCGTAGATCTAACTTGTAAAGCAGGCAAGTGTCAAAAATGCGCGGGAAATGGGTTTCCATCGTGCCCGGCGCAAAATGCGTCATGTCCAGGAACATGTGCGGAGCCCCCGTCCGGGCCATCTCCCGTACAATCGCCCGGCTGACGACATCGCGCGCAGCCAGCTCGTCCTGGAATCGCTCGCCTGCCGCGTTCCGTAAGATCGCCCCATCGCCGCGCAACGCTTCCGAAAGTAGAAACCGCGGTGCCCCTTCCAAGTGCAGAGCTGTTGGATGAAACTGCACAAATTCAATATCTTGAATTGCCGCCCCGGCCCGGTAGCTCATCGCCACCCCGTCCCCGGTCGCCACATCGGGGTTTGTCGTCTCTTTGTAGACGCGTCCCAATCCTCCGGTCGCCAGCAAGACCGCGCGCGCGTAGATCGGAATCTGCTGTTCGTGCCGGGCATCGAAAGCCAGCACGCCCCTCACCTCTCCGTCGTGGAGCAGCAAATCCGTCACGGCCGCAAAGCTCAAGAAACGTAGATTCGCCATTGAGGCGGCCTTACGGTAAAGCGCTCGAGAAATTTCCCGCCCAGTCGAATCGCCGTGCGCATGGAGGATCCGGTTCCGGGAATGCGCCCCTTCCCGCCCGAACACCAATTCCCCATCTTCCCGGTCAAACTCCGCACCCCAGCCGAGCAGCTCTTCAATCACCCGCGGCCCTTCGGCGACCAGCGTCCGCACGGCCTCCACGTTGCACAACCCATCGCCCGCCAGCAGCGTATCTTGCTCGTGCAGCGCCACGCGGTCGTCGTCGCTCAAGGCCGCCGCAATGCCGCCCTGAGCGTATTCGCTCGCCGATTCATGGAGCGTGTCCTTGGCCAAAACCAACACTTGGCCGACCGAGGCCAAGGTTATCGCCGCGCGTAAGCCCGCTACGCCAGCACCAATTACGAGGAAGTCCGTTGTGATCTTCAAGCCCTATGGTACAAGAAATTGAGTGCCCTCCCACGTCGTAACTACCGCCACCCAGACCTATACCTGCACCGTCCAAAACGGCATCTCCTCAAAAATTCGGGATTTCCTGCCATCCAGCGTCGGCAAAGTCTTCGTCGTCACCACCCCTGATGTTCACGCGCTATACCCCGATCACCTGGCGGGCTTCGAAGTCCTGCACTTCCCCGGCGGCGAGCCGAACAAGCGACTCAACGTGCTGGAATCCCTGGCCGACCAGATGCTCGCTCGCGGCGCCGATCGGTCCAGCGTGGTGGTTGCCTTTGGCGGAGGTATTTGTGGTGACGTCGGCGGCTTCCTGGCCGCCATCTTCATGCGCGGCATCCCGGTCATTCAGGTGCCCACTACGCTGCTCGCCCAAGTCGACGCCGCTGTCGGCGGCAAAACCGGCGTCAACCTCCAAGGCGGCAAGAACCTCCTCGGCTCTTTCCACCAGCCCCACGCGGTGCTCATCGACCCGGTCGTCCTCGGCTCTCTTCCCCCTCGCGAATACCGCGCCGGACTCTTTGAAGTCATCAAACACGGCATCATCGCCAGCCCCGAACTCTTTGCCATTCTCGCGGAACGATCGGCTGACGTTCTTGCTCAGCACCCGGAAGTTCTTGAAAAAATTATCGACGAAAGCGTGCGGATTAAGGCCGGTGTTGTCTCGGCTGATGAGAAGGAAGGCGGGCTCCGCCGCATTCTCAACTATGGGCACACGCTGGGCCACGCCCTCGAAGCGGAAACCAATTACTCCGTTCTTCTGCACGGCGAGGCGGTGGCCTATGGCATGCTGGCCGCTGGCCACCTCGCGGTGAGCACCGGCCACCTCGCCCCGGAAGTCGCCGCCGAACTCAGTCGCGTGATTCACCTTTACGGCCCGCTTCCAGCCCTCTCCGGGATCACCCCGGAAGCCTTGGCCGGCCACATCTACAAGGACAAGAAGACGATTCAGGGCCAAACTCACTTCGTGCTCGCTACTGCGATCGGGCAAACTGAAATCGTCCGGGGGATCCCGCACGCCGCCGTCGTTGCCGCCGCCGCCGCGGCTTTGGCATGAACCAAGGCACCACCCCGCCCGGCGCTCACACCGAGGAAGAGGCCGCGCGTTGGGTCCGTGGCATGTTCGCCGACGTCGCCCCCCGGTACGACCTGCTGAACCGCGTGCTGTCCTTGCAGATCGATCAACTCTGGCGTGCCCATACCGTTCGCCGGGTTCGTTCTTATCTGGAGAACCCAGCCGCCCGGATCCTGGACCTCTGTTGCGGCACCGGCGACCTCCTCCTGGCCCTCGAGAAAACCCGGAAAGGCCCTGTCCTCGGCTCCGACTTTTGCCATCCGATGCTCACGGCCTCTCAGGCTAAACGCTCGCGTTCTCCGCTCTTCGAGGCCGACGCTCTGTCGCTCCCCCTGGCCGACTCCTCCCTGGACCTAATCACCTGCGCCTTCGGCTTTCGCAACTTTGCCAACTATCGCAAAGGCATCGCCGAGCTCCACCGGGTCCTCCGCCCCGGCGGCACGGCCGCTATTCTCGAATTCTCAACCCCGCCCAACGCCGCCTTCCGCGCCGTTTACAACTTCTATAGCCTCCATATCCTCCCCCGTATCGGCGCCCTACTCAGCGGCCGCCGCGACGCTTATACTTATCTCCCGGAATCCGTGCGCAAATTTCCCGGTGCCGAGGCGCTCGCCGCCGATTTCCGTTCCGCCGGGTTTTCCGATGTCACCTTCGATCGGCTCACTTTCGGCGTCGTAGCCCTTCACCTCGCTCGTAAATCATGAACTCCGTCTTCGCGATTCTCAATATCTTCATCGATCCGGCTGCTTCGGTCCGCTACCAACGCGCCCAGGGCAAGCTCGCTTGGCTGCCACCCATCCTCCTTGCCGCGGTCATCTCCGCCGGGGTCTCCTT
>JBBRIO010000632.1:0-2908 GCA_038220855.1 Bryobacterales bacterium
AGAAGTCCGAATAACCAAATGCGCATGTTGTGATCACCTCTTCGAGTGGAAGTTTATCACTTGTACAAGTCGGCTTGCAGACTTGTACAAGTATGGGTTAGCCTGAGGTAATGGCGATGACAATCTCGAAAGCCCGGCAAAACCTGTTCGCGCTAGCGGAAGCGGCGTCGCGCGGGGAGAAGGTGGAGTTCGTCTATAAGGGCAAAACGATTAAGCTGGTGGCCGAGAAGAAGCCATCTAAGCTTGCCCGATTGCGACCGATGCCGGGCATTGAGCCCGGCGTTACGTTCGAAAATATAGAAGGGGACTTGCGGCGGATGAATGCGGAAATCACCGCTGACTGGGAACGGCGCAACCGCTGAAAGTAGAGAATGAACGCCTACCTTGACACGCACGTCGCGGCTCATTTGGCCGCCGGCGACTTGACCAAATTGAGCCGGGCGGCGCGGTCAGCAGCCGAACGTTACGACCTGCTGATCTCGCCGATGGTAAGAGTGGAGTTGGAGTACTTATACGAGGTTAGGCGTAGCCCATTTCGAGCGGATTTTGTGGTGTCCCACCTCGCCGATTCGCTGAACGTACTGGTTTGCCCGCTGCCGTTTGACCGCGTGGCGCGGGCGGCTTGCCACGAGTCCTGGACCCGCGACGCGTTCGACCGGTTCATCGTCGCGCACGCCCGCTGCGCTCCGGATGGCTATCTCATCACGGCCGATGAGACGATTCGGGCGAACTATCATCGGGCGGTCTGGTAGTTACTCGACCGGGACCCATTGGCCGGAGCGCATAGCTTCGTAGCCAGCGTCCAGGATGCGATTGACGATGTATCCGTCTTCGTAAGTTTCTCGGGGCGTGACCCCGTCGCGGACGCATTCGACAAAGTGGCGCATTTCGGCTTGGTAGCCGTAAGCGAAGGCCTCCTCGGGCAAGGGCCGGGTCCAGCCGACGTCGGTATCGGCTTTCTCGACGATGTATCCCGAGCCGCGGGTGGAGAAGCCCGAAAGCGGTGTCCCGCGGGTGACATCGGTGAAGATGGAGCCTTCGGTGCCGTGCACTTCGTTTCGCAAGTCCAGCCCTCCCTTGGTAGTCCAGGAGAGTTCGCAGTGGCCAAGGCCGCCGCTCGCAAACTGGAGCAGGAGCATGGCATTGTCTTCGCCGGCCGTCTTTTCGTGATGGACGAGGCGAGCGCCCCAGGCCATCACCTTTTCGATGCGATCGTGCTTGCCGAAAAAGTAACGAGCCGCCGCAATGCAATGGCATCCGAGATCGTTCATCGCCCCGCCACCGGTCCGTTCGACATCCCAGAAATGGGCGCTATGGGGACCGCTGTGAGACTCGCGGGAGCGGACCCACAACACCTGGCCGATGCCGCCGGTCGCCACCATCTCTTGCGCTTTGACGACGCAGGGCGCGAAGACTTCGGTTTCGGCGTAGCCGTGGAGCTTTCCGGAGGCGACGGCTGCGTCCCACATCAACTTGGCTTCGGCGGCGTTGCGGCCCAGGGGCTTGGTGCAGACTTGGTTGCGGCCGGCCTGGGACAAGGCAAGCGAAACGGGCAGATGGGCATCGTTGGGTAGGGCGATGACGAACAGGTCGATATCGTAACGGGCAATGAGTTGGGCGAGGTCGGCGGTTGGGGCGGCGATTTTCCAGCGAGCCGCGAAGGATTGGGCCTTTTCCGGTTCGCGGGAGTAGTTGGCGACGACGTTCTGGCCGGCAACGTTCGCCAGCCCTTGCATATAGAATTCGGCGACAAAGCCCGAGCCGAGCATGGCGATACTCACGTTCTTCATGTTCCGCAATGTATCATTCTTCGAGGATGATACTCTCTTCGGCTCAGGTGGCGTTGTACCACGAACAAGGCTATTTGCTGGTCCCCGGTTTCGTTTCCCGGGCCCAGATCGATCTATTGCGCCGGGCGGCGAAGGAAGATCGGGCCTTGGACCAGCATTCGTTTTCGCGATCCGACGGGGAGGGCGGGGCGGTGCGTCTGACGTTGTGGAATCATCCGGGTGATTCGTTGTACGGGATGTTCGCTCGCTCCGCTTCGCTTGTGCATTCGGCGGAGGCGCTGCTGGACGGCGAGGTGTACCACTATCACTCGAAGATGATCATGAAGGACGCGCGGGTGGGTGGGGCGTGGGCTTGGCATCAGGACTATGGGTATTGGTATCAGAATGCGGTTCTGTTCCCGCTTTTGACGAGCGTGTTCATCGCGGTGGATCCGGCAACGCGCGCGAACGGTTGCCTGCAGGTGATTCCTCGCTCGCATGAGCTCGGCCGGCTGGACCACGTGCTGACGGGCGAACAGGCGGGCGCGGATCCGGGCCGGGTGGCGGCGGTGCTGGAGCGACTTCCGCTGAGGCATATCGAGATGGAGCCTGGCGACGCGCTTTTCTTCCACCCGAACCTGCTTCATCGATCGGCACAGAACACGTCAGAGCATCCGCGGTGGTCGATGATCTGCTGTTACAACGCGGCGCGGAATGATCCGTACGCGGACTCGCATCACCCTCGTTATACGCCGATGGCGATTGTGCCGGATGAGGCGATTCTCGCGGCGGGAGTGTTGCGTTTTGCGGATGCCGGGGAAGCGTTTTTAAACCCAACAAAGGACTCCAGTGCGCGGACGCTGGACCGATGATCCCTCCTCGGTTCGTATCGGATTAAGAACCCTCTGGGAGCGAGGGCGATGGGGAAGGTGTATCTGGCCCGCGACCAGCGGGACGACCGTCTGGTGGCGGGCGATCAAGGTTCCGGCGCATCATTTGGCGGCGGATGGGGATCGACTGTCTCGCTTCCGTCGGGAAGGCCTGGCGGCGGCTCGTTTGACGCACCCGAACATTGCACTGATCTACGAAACTGGCGATTCTTCTTTCGGTCCGTTTATTGCAATGGAGTAAGTGAAGGG
>JBBRIO010000633.1:0-2896 GCA_038220855.1 Bryobacterales bacterium
GCGAGAGGCGACCGATTCCTGGTCGTCGTGCTGGATGGGGTATTTCAGCCAGCGTTCGGCGCCAGTTTTGAAGTTACGGAGGCGGAGGGCGGTTTCGGTTTCGTAGCGCGTCGCGAAGACGAGGTTCGAGCCGTCCGGGGAGATGACGGGACGCAAGGCCCCGGTCGGGGCTTCGGTGATGATATCCTCTTCGCCGGTGACCCGGTCGCGGCGGATGAGTTGCCAGAGGGGAAGGGTGACGTTATAGGAGAATAGGCCCTTGCGGCGGCTGTAGTAGAGGAACTTACCGTCCGGGGAGAAGCGGGCTCCAAGGGAAGAGAGACGGTCGGGGTTCGGCGCGCCTTCCCGTTCGGCGGCTTTGGTGACCTGGACGCCGGTGCCCCCGTCGCGGTGATACATCCAAATCTCAGCGGTTCGAGACGCGGGGGTGATGCGAGAGACGGCAAGGAATTGTCCGTCCGGGGACCAAGCCGGGGAGACGAAGGTGGCCATCGTGTCTTTCGTGAGTTGCTTGAGGTTGGAACCGTTGGCGTCGGCGATCCAGAGGTTTTCTGAGCCGTCGCGATCAGACAGGAACGCGATCGTTTTCCCGTCCGGAGAGAAGGTGGGTTGGGTTTCCATACCCATGCCGCCGATGAGGAGTTTGGCTTCGCCGCCGGAGAAGGGGAGGGCGTAGAGATCGCCGAGGAGTTCGAAGACGATGGACTTGTCGATGGGCGAGACGTCGAGAGCGAGCCACGTCGCTTCGTCGGTTTGGAAGTTGAGTTTACGGTTGGGTTTGAGGGGGAGGGTTTTGGTGGGCTCGGGTTTGGGGGGATCCGCTTGCCCGAGGAGAAAGGCAGGCAGGAGCAAGAAAGTGGCGAGACGACGCATTGGATTAGGGTAAGCGAAAACGGGGGTCCAACGTGTCAGGTTGGAAGGGCGTGGGCGAGCGGTGGTTCCGGGCGCTTGAGGGCGAGAGGCTGGAGTTGATCGCGCACGGCGACGGCGAAGGCGGCGATGATAAGGAGGCCGTAGAGGCCGCTAAAGGGAGGTTGCCAGAGCAGGAGGAGATAGACGACGGGGAACAGCAGAAGCTGCATGGCGGTGCGAAAGGCGAGGGACTCTTCGCCGTCGAACAGGAGCGCGCAGCAGAGTAACAGGAGCATCGGGTCCTGGATGTAGGCGTGGAAGTTGATGACGAGGCCGGCCATCAGGGCGTAAGCGAAGCTCTTTTCGTAGGTGCGTGCGTTCCAGATCAGATAGGCCGCGGCCGTTCCGACGAGCACGTATATGACGGCGAGAAGGGGGGTATTCGGCCCGCCGGTGAAGGCGTAGACCATCCCGCGGAGATTGGGCATCAGTTCGGGATAGGGGTGGTTTTCCGGGCGCCGGAGAAGCGCGATGAGGGACAGGAAGACAGGCCAACCGCCGCCCGCCAGCCCAATGAGGAAAAGGACGACTTCGCCGACCGCTGCACCGGCGAACAGGCGCCAGCGGCGATGGGCGAGGATGGCCAGGGGCACAAAGATAAAGAGATGGAATTTGATGGCGCAGAGCGCAAAGACAAGGCCGGCGGCGAAGTCCCGCTGGCGGCGGGAGAGGAGCAGAGATAGGGTGCAGAACAGGAGCAACGACGTCACGTCCTGGCCATTGACCATATGGGAAATGGCGGGGATCGACATGGCGGCGTAGACCCAGATATCCGGCCAGCGTTTGCCGAAGACGAAGAGGAAGAAGAGCAGGGCAGCCAAGCTGTAAGCCTGATAGAGGTAGTAGCTGGTCAGGTAGGGGAGCCAAGTGAGCGGCTTGAGGAAGAAGCCATAGAAGGTGGGGCGAATGAAGTAGGAGTGATCGAGAGTGGAGCCGAGGAGTTCGGCCTGTTTAGCGTGGTTGGGTGCCTGGAGGTGGATGTCCGGCGTGCCGTAGAGGAGTCCGCCGACGTACCAATGGACGAAATCGTTCTGCGCTTTGGCGAACCGGTCGAGCGGCATGACGGCGAAAATCACGGCCCCGATAAGGGCGGCCGCCGTCAGCTTGATCCAGAAATCTTGACGTGAGGAGGGCATTGGCTTGGCTATCGACGGTCCGCGGCAATGGATTCGCGCTGAAAGTGCATGACGACGTAGTCGTTAACAGGCACGACGGAAGCGCGGAACCCTTCCTGTTCCATGTAGGACTTCATCCAGGGACCGAGTTCCGAATCGGCGGCGGCGAGTAAGAAGCACTGGCGGTCTTTCGGGGTTGCGCGGACGAACGCCTTCACGTCATTGCTGAACTGATAGGGCAGCGGGAGGGTGGGATTGCGCAGGGGATAAGCGGTGAGTGGTGCGAACAGGCGGTGAGTGGCAGGAGACATGTTTTGCCAGAGCACGGGTCCGGACTCGACCAGTCCACTGGCGACGAATACCTGCGGGGCTTCGTGGATGGACCGATCGCGGACGACCTGGAGCGGCTCCCGCCAACTGGCCGGAGAGTTGCGCCAACTCTGCATCATGTTGCCCGGGTGCAACACGGTGCCGGCGAAGAAGGCAATCATCATCAGCTTTTGCGACTCGAGGGAGAGCCCAGAGATGACCCAGACCGCGAGCAGTAAGAAGGCCGGCCCCGCCCAGAGTTGGAACCTGGTGGCGAAAAAGGCATGCGGGGTCAAGCGAGCGGCGAGGAAGAAAACAACCGGCCCGAGGAGGAGCCAAGCGCCGAGCAAGGTGATCGACCCCGGGTTCAAGTGGACGGGTTTCCAACTGGTCTTTTGCTTTTGCAGCGCAACGAGAACCAGCCCCAACGCCATCGTCAGGAGTAAGGTTGGGTGGAAGCACATTTGGAGTAACTGCAGGAAAGTGGGTGGCTCGGGAAAGGCGAAGGTGTTCGCTTCCGTGGCGGTCAGCAGGAGGTGCCGCAGCATCGGAATGAGACT
>JBBRIO010000634.1:0-2893 GCA_038220855.1 Bryobacterales bacterium
TGAAGAACTAACTTCGGCGAGGGGTTGCCTGGAAGTGAAGGCGCATGCCTGACAGGCGTGCGCCTTCGCCGAGCGTTTGGGGTGGCTGCGGGAATGGGTCTGTACGGTGGACCTACGAAAATGAGCTCGCCGATGGACTGACCGGATCGTCAGGCGACTGGCTCAGGACCGCACGGATCGTATCGACGAAAGCCTGTTCGGCCTGTAAGCGCTCTCGACAGTGAGCGCAGACGTCGATGTGCCGGTAGATTTCCATAACGGAATCCGCCGACAGACGACGCAGGGCGAACTGTTCCAGCAATTCCTCAGCGGGGTGCTCGGACATTCAATACCACGTGCGAAAACGCAGCCAATATTCTCCTAGGATTAACCCTAAGGCGAGGTGGATTTTGTGGGGACGAGGGCGGAGGCGTTGATCTCCGTAACGGACCGGCGACCGCACTGTTTCATGATGAGAGTAAGTTCGGCGCGGAGGAGTTCGATGATTTTTTCTACCCCTGGTTGGCCGAAGGCGGACAGGCCCCAGATGTAGGGGCGACCGACGCAGACGGCGGAGGCCCCGAGGGCAAGTGCCTTGAAGATATCGGTACCGCGGCGGATGCCGCCGTCGACCAGGACGGGAATTTTTCCGCCGACCGCGTCGATGACTTCCGGGAGGCACTCGATGGTTCCGCGCCCGGATTCTTCGGCGCGCCCACCGTGGTTCGAGACGATGATGCCATCGACGCCATGCTCGTGCGCGATGCGAGCGTCTTCGTGGGTGACGATACCTTTGATGAGCAGCTTCATCTTGGTGGACTTGCGCAGTTGACGGACAAAGTCCCACGTGAGGGAGGCGTTGGCGGTGGGAATACCGGCCATGTCGACGCTGGAGAACATGGCTTTTCGCTTGAAGAAGCCGCCGGGCGCGGGGTCGTGGCAGGCGACGCACTTGCGGGTGTCGAAGCGCTTTGACCGTTCCAGGGTTTCGGTGTTGCGGCCGGCCTGCGTATCGACGGTGAGAGCGAGGACGGGGCACCCGGCGGCCTCGGCGCGACGCCACAGGCGGTCGGCGACGGTAAGGCTACCGGTCGAGTAGAGTTGGTACCAGACGGGCCGGCCGGCGGCAGCGTTGACGGCTTCGACGCTGCTATTGGTCATGGTCGAGAGAATCTGCATCGTCTTTTGCGCGGCGGCGGCGCGGGCGACCGGCAGTTCGGCTTCGGGGTGAAAGGCACCCTGGTTGCCGATGGGGGCCAGGAGGAGGGGTGTTTCGTGGCGAGCGCCGAAGAGGGTAACGGAGAGGTCGACTTTCGAGATGTCGATCAAGCGGCGGGGGCGGAGTTGGTAACGATCGTAACCGGTGCGATTGGCGCGGAGGGTGGCATCGTCAACGACGCCGGTTTGCAGGTAACCGAAGTGAGCCGGCGGAAGGATTTGGCGGGCGGCGGGTTCGAAGTCGAAGACGTTGATGGCTTCGTCGGGTTTGGTGATGATGGGGGCGGGTTGGGGGTAGAGCGGGCTGGCGGCGAGGAACTGAAAGAAGGCCCGGCGAGCAAAAGTGTCCATGGGGGGCCAGTATATCGGATTAAAGTGGACGGGATGAGGCAGTGGAGGGGCACCAGGCGGGGTTATGCCCTGGCCATTCGATTGCAATGGAATCCGAATGGAACCAACAACGATGGATGAAGAACGGCGTGCGCGGATTGCGGTGCGGGCTTACGAGCTCTACTTGTCGCGAGCTGGTGTGGATCAGGCGGGATCGGCAGCGGAAGACTGGCGGCAGGCCGAGGGGGAGTTCAGCACGGACCAGGCGAGCAGCCCAGTGAGTACGGAACCAGATCTGGATTGATCCCTTTACGGATGAGGACACCCCAATCGATGAGCTTGTCGCGTTCGAGATTGAAATGGGAGCAACGGTCGAGAAAGTGGGCCACCGCTTTGCGTTCACCGAGGTCGACCAGGGCGCGGGCAAGGTCCATGGGGATGGGGCCGTGGGTGAGCCGGTCTGAGCCTGGATTATTAGTGGAGGCGAGAAGTTCGATGACGGCGGTTTTCGTGTCTCCCTTTTGGAGCGCCATTTTGCCTAGGGTTTGGTGGGCCAGGAAGATCGCGTCGCCGTAGCGAGGATGGCCCGCGAAACGTTGGAGGAGCTTGATGAGGGCTTGCGCGTGGGCGGCTGCTTGATCGAGGCGGTTGGCGGCATAGGCGAGACGGATGGCTTCGGGGAGGGCGAGAAAGCGGTCGGCTTCGTCGGGGCTGGCGAGAAGTTCGGCCAGGGGACGAGCGGCGAGGGCGAGTCGTTCGGCGTCGGCCGCGGCTTGGGCTTTGGGGGGGAGGGGCTGGGGCTGACGGGGCTGGCGCACGGCGAGTTCAGCCATAGTTGGTTGACCCTTGGCGGGGGGGCCGTCGGTGCAGCCGGCGAGGGCGGTGAGAAGGGCGAGGAGGACGAATCGAGTTTGGACCATGGTCAAGTCACCCTGGTTTAGTTTAACTATGGAAGAGGTTGCGATTGCTAAGTTCAAAGCCGCATGGAGAATCCAGTTGAACCAATGCCGGTGGCGACCGCGCGGGCTGACGGCTCGGTGCTCTTGACCAAGCCCGTCTCGACCCTCACTAACGACTAGAACTGCAGATTCAAGCCCAGCTTCAGAAAGCGCGGCAGGTTTCCCTGGACCGGGTTGAGGCGGCCAAAGGAGGCGTTGGTAACATCGACCGAAGCGATGCCAGTGAACCAGGGACGGTTCAGGGCGTTCACAGCTTCAAAGCGGAACTGCGCTTTGAGTCGTTCATGAATAGGGAAGTACTTCGAGACGGATGCGTCCCAGTTTTGATACCCGGGGACCCGTACGTTGCCGAAGCGCAGGGGGAAGTCGCGGAGGGTAAACGGCTCCTGAGCGGAGACCCGGCGACC